>LJZT01000052.1 GCA_001314905.1 Phormidium sp. OSCR | reverse complement strand
CCCCCACCCCCCGCGCAACGACCTCCTGCGGCCCAACGTCCCCCCGCCGCACCCGCACCGCAACAAGCAGCCCCCCGCCGTGGACCCGGCCCAAGTCCCGGACATCCCACCATGCGGGAAATCATCCAACGGGCTGAAGAAGAAGGCTACTCCGACGTTCACGTCGGCGTTGGCGAAGTTCCTCGCTATCGCGCCCGAGGCGATATCGCCCCCACGGAATGGCCCGAAACCGATCTCGATACCTTCATGAGTTGGATGCGAGAACTGATGAGTGACGAGGAAATTCGTCAGTTTCAAGAAAATCTCGACTTTGATGGTGCCGCCGATTTAGGCTTTGTTCGGGTTCGCATTAACGCCTTTGATAGCTTGGCTGGCCCAGCCATTGTTCTACGTCTCATTGGCGCAGAAATCCTCACCCTAGAACAACTGCGGTTACCTGAAGTCTTCAAAAGTATCAGCTTAGACTATCACAAAGGACTGGTTCTTGTGACCGGGCCAACCGGTTCAGGGAAATCCACCACAATGGCGGCGATGATTGATTACATCAATCGCAACAAAGCCTATCACATTATCACCATTGAAGACCCGGTTGAGTTTGTCCATAAAAGCAAAAAATCTCTCATTAAACACCGGGAAGTTGGAACCCATACCCATAAGTTCTTTAATGCCTTAAAAGCTGCATTACGCGAAGATCCAGATCTGATTCTTGTTGGAGAAATCCGCGATAAGGAGACTATGAATATTGCCCTGAAAGCGGCATCCACAGGTCACTTAGTGATGGGAACCCTGCACACCAACAGTGCGGTTAAAACCATTGAGCGGGTTATGGGGATGTTTCCCCCCGCAGAACAACCCGCCTTCCGGGTTGCCCTAGCGGAATCTCTGATTTCTATCGTTGCCCAAGGCTTATGTAAAACCACCGACGGCAAACGAGCAGCATTTCACGATATTCTCATTGCCACTGATGCGGTGAAAGAATATGTGATTCAAGGCAAACTCGATGCCATTACAGATGTGATGTTACGCTCAGAGTTCGATGGCATGACCACCATGAACAAAGCCCTATTTGAACTCTATCAAGAAGGTCGAATTACAGAGGAAATTGCCCTGGAAAAATCGCCCACTCCCAATGAAATGGCACAGTTCCTACGTGGTCGTGTCTAAGAAATTTACGGCGGCGATTTTTGGCAAGAGTTGGACCAAAACACTGCCCAAAACACTGACAGTTTTAAAACGACTTAAACATGGCACATGATGTCATTCAACATGATGTCAGTTTAGCGGCATCTGCACTGTTTAAGGGCTTAGTCCTGTTGACACCGGGTGGGGATCTCGTCTATGCCATTGAACCTCACGATCGCGATCGCTGGCATCTACAACTCTGTGTGGCAGTTCAGGAGGCCCTAGGACTTCCCGATCCGCCACACTTTCTCGTTCCTTGCTATAGCGCCACCATCGATCGCTATCTCAACCCTCACACACAACAGATAGAGACCATTGCGGAAGCCATGTTGGCCGTTTGGCGTTATCGCAGCCTCCTCAGCCTCCTCTTTGACCTTAAAAACACAACCTGGGCGTTAAAACCGAGTTCCCCAGAACTTTGTAACCCCCTAGCCCTAGAAAGTTATCGTCATGAGTTTCCCCAACTATGGCAAAATCATGATCTGGTGCTACGAGTCAACCACAATACCAGCCAACATCACCGCCAATATGGCCCAGACTTGGTCTTTCCAAACTCCTCAGATTCTGAAACCAGTGGCTATGTGTTCCGCCTCTTCATTCGTGGCGACAGTGCCAATACGGAAGAAACCTTACTCGGGTTACATTCAATGCTCGATCGCGCCCTGGGCCATCCCTACACCCTCAAAGTCATTGATGTCCTCAAACACCCGCAACAAACGGAACGCGATCGCGTCTCAGCCACGCCAACCCTCATCCGCGTCTGGCCACAACCCGTACGACGAATTGTCGGTGAAATGAACGATTTTGAGCGTATCTTCCAACTCGTCAATCGTTAAAGTCAACATGAATCAGAAACAGCGAAGCATCAACCCAACAAAACCTCAAAACCTAGCCCCCCGCCTCTCACCTCTAGTTCAACTCTTCGACAGGCAAACTATCCTGAAGTCTTCCCAATCAAATAAAGTTCTCATTACCCTGCTAACGCTTTCCCTAGGACTCATCTCCCAACCCGTCACAGCGCAAGCCTCGCCCCGGTTAACCCCCCAAGACTGTGAGCAATTACAAGTAGGCATGACTCAATCGGAACTCGATGCCATCTTAGGGGATTTAGACATCGAACCGGAGCGACAAACACCATCTCCTGGAAATAGCCTCTTGCAGTGGATTGATGAAGACTCAGGAGCCGTCTTGCTGGCCGTTCTACGCAATCAAATCGTCGCCGAAGTCTCTTGTTTTGGAATCAGCCCTCAAGTGACTGAAAACAGCCCAACTCATCAACTCTGCACCCAAGCCGAGATTGGCATGACCCTCGAAGAAACCCGACAAGCCTTAGGAACTCCCGGAGAACCCGTTGCAAGCGATAGCAGCCTATCGGCAGGACTCCTCTGGCAATGGACTAATCCCGCTCGCCAAGAAGTGGCCGTTCTCGCCTTTTCTAGCTTCAATGTCTTATCGGGGAAAACCTGCTTTTTTAGCCAAACCGAAGAGGACACCACTCTACAACTTCCTGATTTTATCGAGAGTTTTGATGAAATTGAGGTTCCCTAGACCCAAACGACCGATACACGTTTCCCAGTCAGACGAGGGAGTGAACCTTGAGCTATTCCCTGTTCCCTATTCCCTATTCCCCGTTCCCTCCCTACCATAGACATGGTAAATCCTCAAAATCACTGATTTCATGATATCTACTCAAGGACAACTGGCTCTCATTACCGGAGCCAGCAGCGGTATCGGCAAAGCCACTGCTCTCGCCTTCGCCCAAGCTGGGATCAACCTGGCCTTACTCAGTCGCTCCCAGGATAAACTCGAACAAGTGGCGATCGCCGCTCGCGAGTTGGGAGTCACCGCCGAAGTCTTCCCCTGCGACATGGCCGAAGTAGACCAATTGCGCGATCGCTTTGCCAGCTTCGCCGACAAACTCGGCAAAATCGATATCCTCGTCAACAATGCCGGAATCGGCTATATCAACTCCCTCACCGACACCTCCCTCGCCGATTGGGAGCGCGTCTTTCGCCTTAACGTCACCAGTGTCTTTGAGTCCACCTGCGGCATTTTGCCCCATATGCGAGCCAAAGGGGGCGGCCTCATCATCAATGTCTCCTCCATCGCCGGCAAACAAGCCTTCCCCAACTGGGGCGCCTATTCTGCCAGTAAATTTGCCATCATGGGCTTTTCCCAAACCCTAGCCGCTGAAGAAAAAGAGCATGGGATTCAGGTAACAACTATCTGTCCAGGAGCGGTGAATACTCCCATCTGGGAAACCGAAACCATGGACAAAGCCGGGTTCGATCGCACCCAAATGCTGACCCCAGAAGCCGTCGCCCAAACCATCCTCAACGTCGTGCAACTGCCCAATGGCGCGGCGATCGACGAAATTACTGTTATGCCCAGCGGCGGCGCCTTCTAGCCCCGTTTAGCCGCCAGAAATTGCCAGGCCAGTTGGGCCGCCCCCACCATCCCCGCGCGATTGCCCAACTCAGCCAAGCGTAGGCTCAGTCCCTCCCGTGAACTAGGCAGAACCCGTCGCCTCAGTTCTGCTTCCGTTGCCGGCAAAAACCAGGGCGCAGCCGCTGCAATTCCACCCCCGAGAACAATCATCTCGGGGGTGAGAACATAGACCAAACTGGCTAAACCGGCCCCGAGTCGTTGCCCGTACCGTTGCCAATAGGCGATCGCCCCCTCATCCCCAGACTCAGCCTGAGCGGCGACCTGATGCGGCTCCAACCCCGTCTCACGGCGAATTGCCTGAACCGAGGCATATTGTTCTAAAGACCCCTGATTGCCGCTATTACAAGGGGGACCCTGAGGATTGAGGCTAATTAACCCCAACTCTCCAGCGGCCCCAGTTCGCCCCACAAACAGCCGTCCATCGAGAATAATCGCCCCACCGACTCCCGTTCCCAGCGTCACGAGAATCAGAGTCTCAACCCCTCGCCCCGCCCCCAGCCACGCCTCCCCCAACCCAGCACAGTTCGCATCATTGGCCAAAATCGTGGCCCGTCCCGTCTTCTGTTCGAGAACATCAGCCACCGGGACATCCTGCCAACCCTGTAAATTGATGGCCACGCGAGCGATACGTCCCCCAGCATCCGTTGGTCCCGGAGTTCCCAGCCCCAAAGCGAGACTTTGACCTTGGGGGTCGAGATTCCTCACCGCCGCCGCAATCACCTCTAACACCGCCTCAGGGGTCGCCGGTTGCGGCGTGGCTACCTGTAACTGCTGCAAACAGGTTCCCTCGCGGGTAAACTGTCCCAGTTTAATGGCGGTTCCACCGAGATCAATGCCAATGACGCTAGGCTGCATAGGAAATCTAGGAAATCTAGGAAATCTAGGAAGACAACCGTTCACTCCGGTTCATCTTGGGGTGGTTCCCAGTTATTGAGGGCTTCCCGGAACCCCAGAACCACCACCAAGTTCGAGAGGGTTAGGAAAAATTCAGCACTGCCATGAAGCCAGTCAATGTTGGCAAGGCTTTCACCATACTCAACTTGGGCGTAGATGCCAGCGGGAATCGTCACAATCACGAATAACAGTAACAGGTAAAAGCCAATTAGGGCTAAACGCGGCGTTTCAGGCGATCGCGTCAGGAAATAAAGAAAGCCCAAATAGGGAAACAGCGAAACAGCGAACAGCATATCCTTGAGTGTCATAACCGACAAACCCCTAGCGTCTTCTGTATTACGGGCTACAGACATCGAAAGAATGTCCCGCTTACCCCGAAACCTAACATGGATCTCCCCCAACGCGATCGCCCCAGTTCACGAAATCGCCACAACCCCTTGCAAGTCGTTCTTACAGCCATTCTAATTTTGCTTTCTCATAATCAGTCTGGATTTGTGTTAGGTTTTGGGATAGGATCAAAACTGTTAAGTTTCATTGCCGCAACCAGCGAGGCGAACACAGCCTGCTGGCGGAAAGCCGAGGTCTCTCTCGGCCGGAAATAACAAAAGGTCTCAGCTGCCGCCCTGTCTAACGGCAGACTGTAACAAAAGACCGTAACAGAAGACATTAGAGGAGAAACATCAATGGCATTCACGCTTCCTGAACTACCCTACGCCAAAGACGCACTGGCACCCCATATCTCAGCGCAAACCCTAGAATTCCACCATGGCAAACACCATGCTGGATACGTCAAAAAACTCAACGCCGCCATCGAAGGCAGCGACCTTGAGGGCAAATCCTTAGAAGATATCATCAAAGCCACCGCCGGCAATCCCGAAAAATCCGGCGTGTTCAACAACGCCGCTCAAGTGTGGAACCACAGCTTCTACTGGCAATGCATGAAACCCGGTGGTGGGGGTCAACCCAGCGGTGCCTTAGCCGAGAAAATCAACGCTCAATTTGGCAGCTTTGATAAACTCGTTGCTGAACTCAAAGCCGCCGGTGGCGGTCAGTTCGGTAGTGGTTGGGCTTGGTTAGTCCAAGACGGCGACAGCCTCAAAGTCGTGAAAACCCTCAACGCCGAGAACCCCATCACCGAAGGTCTCAAACCCTTGTTGACCATCGACGTGTGGGAACACGCCTACTATCTCGACTACCAAAACAAACGTCCCGACTACCTCGACACCTTCCTCAGCAGCTTGGTCAACTGGGACTTTGTTGCCAGCCAAATGAGCTAGGTCTGATGAGCTAGGTTCAGTGAGCTAGGTTCAATGAGCTAGGTTCAGTGAGCTAGGTTCAATGAGCTAACTTGAGGACAGACAAGTCCAAGACAACTCATTTCAATCCCTAAGCACCTCAGCCACGCCTCGCGTGGCTGTTTTTTTGCCCCTCTCCCGTTAAGCTGAAGTTAAACTCACCGAGATAGCATTGATGGATAGTCACGACCTGGCACACTATATTGAGGCGATCGACGGGATACATAAGCCCTGGCTGTTGGCCCAATTGCGGCTCAAAAAGCTGCAAGAACGCCGTTCTAACCTGTCCCAGTCCGATTATGTTGCCGAACTGTCACAGATCCAAGCTGAGTTAGCCCAACTCGGCGATTGGTGGGTTGGTCGAGAAGATGAGGTCTTTCGACAAGGCCGTTAATCCCAGTCCGTTAATCCCAGCCCCCAGTCCTCAGCTAACCCACCTCAGCTAACCCAGTCCTCGTAGTCTCTCCCCCAAACCCTCGACATGGCTAAGACCAAGAAACCCGCATCCGAGTCCTCCAGCAAAGCCCCAAAATCGACCTCGGCTGACAGCGATCGCCTCAGAGATCCCAAAAACTACTTTAACCGCGAGTTAAGCTGGCTCGAATTTAACTATCGGGTTCTCTACGAAGCTCTCGACGATCGCACCCCCCTCCTCGAACGCCTCAAATTCATGGCGATTGTCAGCATGAACCTCGACGAATTCTTTATGGTTCGCGTGGCCGGACTCAAACAACAAGTCAAAGCCGAAGTTCGTAAACTCACCCCCGACGGTCGCAGTCCCCAACAGCAACTCAACGATATCAGCGATCGCCTCCATCCCATCTTTGCCGAACAACACCAGCATTTCCAAACCATCCTCCGGCCCCAACTGGCCGAACATGGCATTTACCTCCTCGACTACATCGACCTCAACCAAGAACAACGCACCTACCTGCAAACCTACTTCGAGGACAAAATTTTCCCCGTCCTCACCCCCCTCGCCGTAGACCCCGGCCATCCCTTCCCCTTCATCTCCAACCTCAGCCTCAACCTAGCCGTCGTGGTCAAAGATCCCGAAATTGACCAAGAACATTTCGCCCGCGTCAAAGTTCCCAAAGTCCTCCCCCGCTTCATCCAACTTCCCCAACCCGACAATCCTGACAGCAATCATCATGGCCTCAACTGGGTCGGTGTCCCTCTCGAACAAGTCATCGCCCATAACCTCGAAGCCCTCTTTCCGGGGATGAATATCCAGGAATATCACCCCTTCCGCATCACCCGCAACGCCGATATCGCCGTCGAAGAAGACGAAGCCGATGACCTACTGTTGGCGATCGAACAAGAACTACGAAAACGACGCTGGGGCGGGTCTGTCGTGCGCATGGAAGTTCCCTCAACCCTTTCCCCAGAAGTTCGGGATATGTTAATGCGAGAACTCTCCCTCGCCCCTGAAGATGTCTACGAGGTCGAAGGACTACTCGGATTGGGGGATCTGATGTCCTTTATGAAACTCCCCTTACCCGAACTTAAAGATATTCCCTGGACGCCGGTCATTCCCGCTCGCTTCCGCCAGTTTAGCGACGTTGATTTTAACCTCAATCAAGGAAGCAATGACGGAGAACATGACCTATTTAGTGAAATTCGCGAACGGGGCGATGTTTTGTTTCATCACCCCTATCACTCCTTTACCGCCACGGTGCAACAGTTTATCACCACCGCCGCCCATGACCCCGATGTGTTGGCCATCAAAATGACCCTCTATCGCACCTCGGGGGATTCACCGATTATTCACTCCCTGATTGATGCCGCAGAAAATGGCAAACAAGTTGCCGTTTTAGTTGAACTAAAAGCTCGATTTGACGAAGAAAATAACATCCTTTGGGCGAAGAAATTAGAGCAAGCGGGTGTTCATGTTGTCTATGGTTTAGTGGGTTTAAAAACCCACACCAAAATCTCCATGGTCGTCCGTCAAGAAAAGCACCATATTCGTCGTTACGTCCATATTGGCACCGGAAACTACAACCCCAAAACCGCAAAACTTTACACCGATTTGGGGATTATTACCTGCAACGATGAAATTGGTGCCGACTTGACGGATCTATTTAACCATCTCACCGGTTACTCCCGGCAACGCTCCTATCGCAAACTGCTCGTGGCCCCCGTGAATATGCGCGACCGAATGGAAAGCTTGATTCGTCAGGAGATCGATCATGCCAAAAACGGCGGAAGTGGACGGATTGTGGCCAAAATGAACGCCCTCGTCGATCCCAAACTCATCGCCTTACTCTATGAAGCCTCCCAGGCGGGAGTCGAGATTGACCTGATTGTTCGAGGCATTTGTTGTCTACGTCCGGGGATCAAAGGGTTAAGCGAGACAATCCGCGTCATTAGTATCATTGGGCGCTTTTTAGAACATTCGCGCATCTTTTACTTCTATAATGAGGGGCAAGAACGGGTATTTATTGGCAGTGCGGACTGGATGCCTCGTAATCTCAACCGTCGGGTTGAGGCGGTGGTTCCGGTTCAAGATCCCACCATTGCCAAAGATTTACAAGAAATCTTGGGGATTATGCTCTCGGATAATCGCCAGGCTTGGGAGTTGCAACCGGATGGCTCTTATGTCCAACGTCGTCCGAGTGACAATGGGATTGCACAAGGCTCTCACGAGATTTTGATGCAGATGGCCATGCAATAAAGCCCGCAAATAAGATCCCATGGGGAATACTGGAGAGGGAGGAGGCGGATGGGGTATGGAGATGCACATCGCGACGGCTTGAGATGACAATTCAGTTCGGACGGGAGATTTGTGGTGACCTAGAGCAAGCGCAACAGCGAGAATGGCTAGTAACCAATGGTATTGGTGGCTATGGCTGCGGAACCGTAGCGGGGTTACTGACCCGTCAGTATCACGGTCTTTTGATCGCAGCTACTGAACCCCCCTGTCGTCGTCGCTTGCGGGTGGTGAAACTCGATGAAACGGTGCAGTTGGGGGGAAAGTCCTATCCTCTGTATACCAATCGCTGGGCTGATGGGACGGTGGCACCACGAGGCTATTATTATCTGGAGCAGTTTCGTCTCGAAGGCCGTACCCCGATTTGGCGCTACGCCTGTGCTGATGCGCGGCTGGAAAAGTCGATTTGGATGGAGTGGGGACGTAATACAACCTATATCCGCTATTATTTGCGTCAGGGGGGGCGATCGCTGAGTCTCTCGATTAAAGCCTTAGTGAATGATCGCAGTCATCATGGCGGAATTACCGGGGAAAATTGGGAGATTTCTCCTTGTCCTCAGGGAGTAAAACTCTCCTGTGAGGGGGGGAGTCCTTGTTATATTTTGAGCGATCGCGGCCAGGTTAGCGAAAGCTACAACTGGTATGCTGGCTTCGATTTGGCCCTAGAACGCGATCGCTATACCGGTGACTGTGAAGACCATCTCCATGGTGCAAGCCTCAAGGCCAATTTAGACCCCGGAGACACCTTAACCGTGGCCGTGAGTACCGACCCCATCTCCGAGTTAGACGCCGCCGCCGCCTGGGAACGCTATCAAGCGCGAGAGCGACAGTTACTAACCACCTGGAGAAAAACCCAAGCATCTCCTTCAAAAGAGATCGCCCCGGCTTGGATTCAACAGTTGGTCTTAGCCGCTGATAGCTTTTTAGTGACTCGCCAACCTCTGTATATCCAGGGCAACGCTTGGGAAACAACAGTCCTAACCGGATATCCCTGGTTTGGGGATTGGGGTCGCTATACCATGATCAGCTTACCCGGATTGACCTTAGCCACCGGTCGTCCTGAGTTGATGCGATCGGTTCTCAGCACCTCAGCACGTTATTTCAAAAACGGTGTCCTCCCTAATGTCTTCCCCGATGACGGGGGACAACCGGCCTACAATACTGTCGATGCCAGCCTCTGGTATATCGAGGCCGTGCGCTTGTATTTTAAGACTAGCGGCGATCTCTCCTTTCTCGAACAGATCTATCCCACCTTAGTTGAGGTGATTGATGCGTACCGTTGCGGCCTCAATCCTGGAATTGCACTCGATCGCCAAGATGGCTTATTAGAGTCAGCGCCTCAACTGACCTGGATGGATGCCAAAGTTGGCGATGAGGTGATTACCCCTCGCCAGGGAAAAGCCATTGAAGTTAATGCACTTTGGTATAACGCCGTTGTCGCCATGACTCAATTTGCCGAAGCCTTGGGACATCGGTCCAAGGCCTATCACGCCTTGGGACGGCAAATTCAAGCCGGATTTCAACGGTTTTGGAACTCCAATCTGGGGTATTGTTACGATGTTCTCGATGGACCAGAGGGGGATGAGAGCAAACTACGGCCCAACCAACTCTTGGCGGTTTATCTTCCTGGACCGTTGTTCTCTCTGGAGCGTCAAGGCGCTATTCTCGAGGTCTGTCGTCGTTCCTTGGTAACGTCCTATGGCCTGCGATCGCTCAGTCCCGATGATTTGCAATATGTGGGAGTCTATAGGGGAGATTTAACTCAGCGCGATCGCGTCTACCATCAGGGCACGGCCTGGGCCTGGTGGTTGGGAATTTATAGTGTGGCCCATTACCGACTTTATCAGAACCAGTCCGAAGCCCTTAGTTTCCTGACCCCCTTAGCCGACCATCTGCGGACGGCGGGTTTGGGACAAATCAGTGAAATTTTCGACGGGGATGAACCTATGTTGCCCCGAGGCTGTATCGCTCACGGGGCAGCCGTTGCCTCAACTTTGTGGGCCTGGCGGGCCATCGCCGAGTCGAGTTCAAGCTCCCTAGCTGACCGTTGAAACGGCATAAGCAACCGCAATAATACCAGCAACGAACAAGGCCGCTAACGTGCCAAGAACGGCATAATTGCGCTTTTCTTCACGGGTCGGGGGTTTGGCTTCGTACATTTTGGGTTCGACGGCGTAGTTATTGAGCCGGCCACCCTCTTCATCAACGTAAGGCATAAATAAATTGTCCTAATATCAGTCTTGTCAACTAACACCACTATAGCGCTATCAATGCCAACAGTCACGGAAGCATAGGCAAAGAGAAGTAAAAAGTACTGCCTTGGCCGAGTTGGCTTTCGACGCGAATGGTTCCCCCATGGAGTTCTACCAGTCGCCGCGTAATGGCTAAGCCAATCCCCGTTCCCCCCGAATGTCGCGATCGCGATCGCTCGGCCCGCCAGAAGCGATCGAACACATAGGGCAAATCCTCCGCCGCAATCCCAATCCCCGTATCACTGACCGCCGTCCAAATATAGGGGTCTTCGCACCAAGCTTTCACGGAAATCGTACCATAGTCCGAATAGCGGACGGCATTTCCCAACAGATTCATTAAAACCTGTTCAATGCGATCATAATCGGCAAACACATTCGGCAAACCATCAGGACAGTCTAAGGATAGGGTCAGTTCATCAATGAGTTGCTCTGAGAGACGATCAATCAAATTTTCCAACAGACGACATAAACACAGCGGTCTAGGGTTAATCGTTAAATAGCCCGCTTCGGCTTTCGAGAGTTCCTGTAAATCATTGACTAACCGTTCCAGACGACGAGTTTCTCGTGCCAATTTATCGTAGGTTTCAGGCGTCGGATCGAGCTGTCCATCGGCAAGTTCTTCTAAGTAGCCCCGCATCACAGTCAAAGGCGTTCGTAACTCATGAGTCATGTCGCTAATCAGTTCACGACGACGATTTTCAATCTCGCGAATACTATCCGCCATGCGATTAAAACTCAGACTCAATTGATAAAATTCGGGAATTTCACTCATCGGCATTCGTTCATCAAAATCCCCAGCAGCAAAGCGTTGTGTAATCTGCCGCATCCGTCGCAGCGGTAGGGTAATCCGCCGCGATAGCCAATAACTCAACAGGCCCGCCGCAGAAGCACCACTAATCACTGACCAAAAGGTGCTACGGTTCCAGGTGATTTCAAACCCTTTGACAATGTAAGTTTTGACGGAGCGAACGCTAAAAAACTCCGTGCTTTCCATTTGTTCGAGTTGGACAATAAATTGTCGAGGAGAATAGATTTTACTAATCAAAATAAAGCTGCCTAATCCAACCAGCATGACCAGTAAATGGGACAAAAACAAGCGTATTTTAACGTCAACCTTCATAAAAGCAATGCCAATAATACATTTAATAAACTTGCCTAAAGTGACCACAGCTCGGCGATCGCCCGCTAACCGCAAGGGTACGCCCCTACCTAATTCTCCTGTTCCCTATTCCCTTCCCCTCTTGGGAGGGGCCAGGGGTGGGTTATCCCTGTTCCCTGTTCCCTGTTCCCTGTTCCCTATTCCCTATTCCCTATTCCCTAAACAAGCAAATGTTCACTAATTAACGCCGGGAACTCATCAGGAGTACAAGCAAAAGTGGGAATCCCCAACCGAGCGAAGTAATCAGCATTAGTGGCATCATAACTAGGAACCCCCATCTCATCGATCGCCAACAGACTAATCACCCGTACCCCTGATGCTAACAGTTGAGCGAGCGATCGCCACAACAGTTGACGATCGCCGCCATCATACAGATCACTCATCAGGATCAACACCGTCTCTTGCGGCTGTTGAATCGTATCTAACCCGTAGCGTAACACCGCCGAAATATCGGTTCCACCGCCTAACTGCATCCCCAGTAACAGTTCGAGGGGATCATCGAGAAGCGACGTCAACTCCAGCACCGAGGTATCAAACGCCAAAAGCCGAACCTTCAGTAAAGATACAGAGGCCAAAACCGAGGCAAAAACGCTAGCATAGACCACTGAACCCGCCATCGAGGCACTCTGATCCAAACACAAAAGAACATCTTGTCGGATCTCGGGAGGAGTCCCACGGTGAATCAATTTTTCAGGGATGATCGTGCCATAGTGGGGTTGATAGTGTTTGAGATTAGCATACAGGGTGCGTTGCCAATCAATATCGCGGTATCGAGGATGTCGCTGAGGTAACCGTTGACGCAGACGGCCCCACAGAGCCTGTTGCGTCGCCGGAGCAAGTCGCTGTTCGAGATCCTCAACCACCTGACGAACCATCTGGCGAACCTGGTCTTGAAAAGAGTCGGGTAACGTGGGAGCCAAACTCAGGATCTCGGCGACTAAGATCACATCCGGGTCCAGATGATCACTAAGGGTGCGATCGAGGAGAAGCGATCGCAAGTTGACCCGTTTGATCGCATCATGCTGCATCACCTGAACCACCGCCTGGGGGAAATCAGCGCGAATCTCGTCGAGCCAGCGAATCACCCCCGGCGTTGAGCGTCCGAGTCCCCCCGAGCGAGTCGGTTGATAGAGAGCCTCAAGCGATCGCAAACGACGGTTCGCCAAGCCAGCCTCAGACCCCCGTGCGTCAGGATTAGCCTCGATCGCATCGCTCCCCAAAATCAATCGCCAACGGCGAGAAGCTTGTACATTAGAAGGAAGGTTAAGATTGTCGTTCATGACTAACGCTCGTTACCTTAATAAAAACTAAACCGCTCTGTTGATCCAAGTTGATCCAACAGAGGTGCGAGAAACTCGTTGTAACGTTTAGGTAGACCAATCGGGTGAATTCTCTCATTTTTCAGAGAGTCAAGCAGAATACAATACAGAGCGCGTCCCTCATTGAGCGAGTCCCCTGGGCATATCGGTTGATTATTTTCTTCCACTCCGGCATGAAACTACGAAAGAAAACTTTACTCATCGTCGGTGCGGCGTTGGTGGCGCTAAATATCACAATTTACGCCATATCTTCGTTAATCTTGCTTAGAGATTTCACGCATCTAGAGCAACAGTACGTCCAGCAAGACGTTACCCATGCCCTGCGTGCCATTGACCATGAACTCTCGGGTCTCAATACCATTGCCCGAGACTATGCCGAGTGGGACGATACCTATCAGTTTATCAAAACCGGAAATCCCGAATACGTGCGATCGAACCTGATCGACTCCACCTTTTCCTACCTGAATCTCAACTTTATGGTCTTTGTCGATGCCGAGGGGACAATTCGCTTTGAGAAAGCCTACGATCGCCCCCAAAACCGAGCCATCGACCTAGACCGTAGCTTAACGCCCTTCTTAGACCCATCGCATCCCCAACAGTCATTACTCATCCGCGATCGCGCCAACGACAGCATTCAGGGCATCCTAAACCTCGACGGTCAAATCGTCGCCATTGCGGCCCGGCCCATTGTCACCAGTCAAATTACCGGCCCCCCTCGCGGAACCCTCATTGTCGGGCGCAACTTTGGCGATCGCGCCATCACCCGTCTGAGCGAACAAACCCAACTCTCCCTGTCCTTTTACCCCCGAAACGCCCCATCATTTCCCGCTGACGTGCAGCAGGCCTGGCAAGACTTACTCAACCCTCCCCAAGAGAGTCTCCTCTCCTCAAGTTCCCTCTCCTCAAAGGGTCGCGGTCGCCCTTCGAGTGAATCGGTCCTAGACCCAGATCAGCCAATAATCCTCGATCACTTCAATCGTCAGGGAAACCCAGTCCGCCAACCCTTACCTTTCCCCTATCTGCCTCTCCCCCCCGGAGAACGTATCGCCGGATATACCCTAATTCGGGGTCTCGACGACCAACCCATTGGCCTGCTACGAGTAGATGCCCCCCGGTCCATCTACCAACAAGGACAAATCAGCATTCGCTACTTTTCCCTAGCCCTGATCATGGTGGGCGTGGTCTTCAGTGGCTTAACCCTGCTACTGATTGAAAAACTGGTCTTGTCGCCCCTCTCTCGCCTCAGTGAGAGTATGAATCAACTCAAACAAGCCGGCGATCCCGAGTTGCGCCTGGCCAGTGTTGGCGAAGACGAACTATCGAGCCTCGCCTATACCGTCAACGAGATGCTTGACGCTCTGGGGCGATCGCAATTCGAGCGGCAAGAAACCGAACAACGCTATCGCTTGATGGCCGAGAACTCGACGGATCTCATCGCCCGGCAAAATCCCGACGGTCAATTTCTCTACGCCTCTCCCGCCTGCGAAGTCTTACTCGGCTACACCCCCGAAGAACTCATCGAGTGCTACGCGCGAGATCTCGTCCATCCCCTCGATCGCGACACCTTCGACTACTCCACCGCCGAAGTCCTCAGCACCACTACCTCCCTCACCCTCAGCTACCGCATTCGTCATAAAGACGGCCATTACATCTGGTTTGAAACCACCAGTCGAGCCTTTGGCGATCGCAACAGCCAACAGAGCCCCCCTAACACCAACCGTAACGCCAAAGACCAACCCATTCGCGAAATTGTCAGCGTCTCGCGGGACATCACCGAGCGAAAACTGGCCGAAGAAGACCTGCGAGAAAGCGAAGCCTCCATCCGGGCAATTTATAAAGTCACCTCCTCACGCCAACTCAACTTCCAGCAACGCTTACAAGGTCTCCTCGAACTAGGACGACAGCGATTTGGCATGGAAATTGGCATCCTCTCACGCATTCAGGATGAAGACTTTGAAATTTTGGAAGTTCAATGTCCTCAAACCCCTCCGGGGATGGTGGTCAATCGTCCCCTACTGCCGGGTCAACACTTACCCCTGGCCGAAACCTATTGTTTTCGGACGATGGAGGCCAACGACCCCTTATATTTTGAATTTCTCTTGATGTACGGCACCAATGTGCCACCAAAATATGGTCCCTTCCGGATTCAAGCCTACATTGGTACCCCGGTCATTGTGGCCGGTGAAGTCTATGGAACCCTGAGTTTTTCGAGCCAAACTCCCCTTCATGAGCCATTTAAACCCGTCGATCGCGAAATCCTCAAACTGATGGCCCAATGGATTGGCGGAGAAATTGAACGACAAGACACCGCCGCCGACCTAGCCCGCACCCGCGATCGCGCTCTAGCGGCTACCCAAGCCAAAAGCGAATTTCTGGCTACGATGAGTCATGAAATTCGCACCCCCATGAATGCCGTGATTGGCATGACGGGGTTACTCCTCGATACTGAACTATCCCTCGAACAACGAGATTTCGTCGAGACCATTCGCAGTAGTGGCGATACCCTGCTGACGATTATCAATGACATTCTCGACTTCTCCAAAATTGAATCGGGCAAACTCGAACTCGAACAACACCCCTTCGACTTGCGGGCCTGTGTCGAACAATCCCTAGATTTACTAGCCTCCAAAGCTACCGGCAAAGGATTAGAACTGGCCTACCTGATGTCCAACGACACACCCCAACATATCTGTGGTGATGTGACCCGAGTGCGCCAGATTCTCGTCAACTTGCTCAGTAATGCGGTGAAATTTACGGATCAAGGTGAAGTGGTGGTGTCCATCTCGGCGGAGTTGATTGAAACTCAGACCGAAAACAATTCCGACCAAAACGGTAATTTGGCCACTGAACCTTCCCAGACCCGAACCGAGACGGAGTCAGACACCTCAAACACCGAGAACTTAAAATTTCCCTATTATCGGATTCAGTTTGCCGTCCGTGACACTGGGATTGGTATTCAGAGCGATCGCATGCACCGTTTATTCCGCTCCTTTTCCCAAGTCGACTCCTCCACCACTCGTCAATATGGGGGAACGGGCCTGGGATTAGCCATCAGTAAGCGTCTAGCCGAGATGATGGGTGGGGTGATGTGGGTCGAAAGTATGGGTCATGCCACCGGCGATCGCCCCGATTGGTTTAACGTCAACACCACCCCAGACCAACCGGGTTCGATTTTTTACTTTACCCTGGTGGCTCCCCAAGCGCCTCAAGTCCCCCTCGTCAAATCTCTGCGTCATCGCGTCGAACTACAGGGGAAACGCCTGCTGATCGTTGACGATAACGCCACCAACCGCAAAATTTTAACCCTAGCCACCGAAGGCTGGGATATGGAGACCTTAGCGGTTCCCGATGGTCCCACCGCCTTAAAGGTTGTCCCCCAACAACCCCCCTTCGACCTGGCTATTTTGGATATGCAGATGCCCGATATGGACGGGTTAACCCTAGCCCAAGAACTCGGGCAGTTGGAGGTGATGACCGATGTGCCGCTGATTATTCTCACCTCAATGGGATCAGAACTGCAAGGGGTTGAGGTTCCCCTAGCGGCTGTATTGAATAAACCCATCAAACAGTCACAACTGTATGACATCTTGGTCGGGGTCTTGAGTGGAGAACCCGTAGAGCGAGAATATGAGAAAACACCGAAGTTAGATGGTCATTTGGCCGATCGCTTCCCCCTCAAAATTTTGGTGGCCGAAGACAATGCGGTGAACCAAAAAGTGGCCACCCAAACCCTCGCGCGTATGGGCTATCGGGCCGATGTGGTGGGCAACGGAGTCGAAGTTCTCGATGCCTTAACGCGTCAGCATTATGATGTGGTGTTAATGGATGTGCAAATGCCGGTGATGGATGGTTTAGAGTCCTCTCGTCGCATTTGTCAGAAATGGTCGAAGTCCCGTCGTCCCTATCTGATTGCGGTGACAGCCAATGCCATGCAGGGCGATCGCGAAGACTGTATTGCTGCGGGGATGGACGACTATATTAGTAAACCCATTCGCGTCAATGAGTTGATTCAGGCTCTGTCTCGTTGTCCGGTGACAGGAACCGTCTCCCTGAAAGCCTTTACCGCCGATCCAGAACCGTCGGAGCGACGAGAAGCGGCCTCAGCCCCTCCTGAAGCCAGTTTGCCGGTTCTGAATGAAAAAACGTTAGAGGATTTGCGCGAAATTGAAGCCCTTGAGGAGTTAGTGGATTTATATTTACAAGAAACCCCACAACTGCTCGATGGTGTGGAAACGGCGATCGCCGATCATAACGCCCAACAGTTACGGGAATCGGCTCACTCCCTCAAATCCACCAGTGCCGCCCTCGGAGCCAATCCTCTCTCGGATTTGAGCCGGGAACTTGAAGAAAAGGGCAAAGCCGAGGACTTTACCGGAGTCAATGAACTCTGGGAACGGGTGGTTCAGCAGTATGATCGCACTATCGATGCCCTGCAAGCGGCGAAAGAGGAGGAATCCTCCCCAGATAGCCAAGAACAAGAGCTAACCATCAACAATTGAGAAAAGGGCGACCATAAAGGTGCGCCCCTAGGTCTTTCCCCTCTTGGCAGGGGTCAGGGGTGGGTTCATCCCCTCTTGGCAGGGGTTCGGGGTGGGTTCTACGCTACAGCCGAAGCGTGGGGACGGGCAAAAATCATACGGCCCGCCGAAGTTTGTAACGCACTGGTGACGACGACATGAATTTCATTGCCGATGAGGTCAGAACTCTCCTCGACGACGACCATCGTGCCATCATCGAGATAGCCAACACCCTGATCCGGCTCTTTACCCGTTTTCAAGATTTTGACCTCAATATCATCCCCAGGTAGATACGATAAGCGAACCGCTTGGGCCAACTCATTGATATTGAGAACCGCCACTTTTTGCAGAGTGGCGACCTTACTAAGATTAAAGTCATTGGTGAGGAGAGTGGCATTGATTTCCGCCGCCAGACGGACCAACTTAGCATCTACCGTCATCGGCTCATCATAATCAGCGGCATAGATATCAATGCGCTCAGGATAATCTTCCTTGATCTGATTGAGAATATCCAGGCCCCGTCTACCGCGAACCCGCTTTCCATCATTAGAGGCGTCAGCGACCTGTTGTAGTTCCTCTAGGACGAACTGGGGAATGAGAATTGGCCCTTCGAGAAATCCAGTATCCAGCAGATTCTGAATCCGTCCGTCAATAATACAACTGGTATCAACCACCTTGGTGCTGGCGGGTTTCAGGGTTCCTTCAGCCACCATTAAACTTTCAACACTATTGGGGTTGAGCAGGCGTAAGAAGGCCCGGCCATGGGTATCCGCCAGAGTGACACCCAGAAAGCCGAACATGACACTCCCCAACACCGCCACAAAGGGTTTGATGAAGGTGAAGTCTTTGGGGATGGGAACGAGGAAGACTGGAGCTAACATCAAGTTAGCGACCAATAGCCCCGCCACCAAGCCCAGGGCGCGGGTGAGGAGGACTTCCAGGGGCATTTGACGGATGTTGGCTTCGACACGACGATAGGTCGTCTGTACCGAGAGGCCAACTACACCACTGATGAGGGCGGCAAAACTTGCCACCACCCAGCGTAAGCCGTCAATGTTGGTGACTTGCTGCATCGCACTCCCAGGCAGGAGTTCAATGCTGAAAAAGCCTACCCCGGCTCCCGCAATGATGAATGAGATAATAATAAGTGCGTCGAGCATCGTTTGGATTCCGGTTAGGACGGGATCGAATTGGGTTGGGGAAGCGAGCGGTTGGGTTAAAGGGGTGAGTTTCCGGCGCATTCTTGCAACCGATTTGAATGGGGTTCCCCAGGATGGAGATGACTTTAACCTCAACATTTAAACCATTATAAAGGCTGATTCCCAAGGGCGATCGCTCCCGGGTGAGTCGGGACGGTTATGGGGCAAGGGTTGGCTTCATCGACCTATATTCAAGCATTATCGACTATGACATCTAATTTCTCTGTGTTACCCCCGCCAACGGGTTCCTCGTCCTGGATGGCTCAAACCTATGGTCCCCCAAGGTCGGCCTATGTCCATATTCCCTTCTGTCGCCGCCGTTGTTTTTATTGTGATTTCCCGATTTCTGTAATTGGCGATCGCCACTCCGGAGATCAGGCCCCCGCCATCACCCGCTATGTTAACCACCTCTGTCGTGAAATTCGCGGCACTCCCTCTCTGGGACAGTCCCTAGATACAGTGTTTCTGGGCGGAGGGACTCCCTCTCTGCTCTCGCCGGGGCAATTGCAGCAAATTTTGCAGAGCTTACAGGAGCAATTTGGGCTAAATCCGGGGGCAGAGGTCTCCATCGAGATGGACCCGGGAACCTTCGATCGAGCCAAGTTGCAGGGCTTTCTAGCCGCCGGAATTACCCGAATTAGCTTTGGGGCGCAGGCGTTTCAGGATGAGTTGCTGGCGGCTTGTGGGCGATCGCACTCGGTCGGGGATATCTATGCCGCCTATGAGTTACTGCAAGAGGAGGGGGCCAGCAATGTCAGTTTTGATCTGATCTCAGGACTGCCCTACCAAAGCTTAGAGCAATGGCACGAGTCGTTAGGGGAAGCGATCGCCCTCAACCCCCAGCATCTGTCGGTGTATGACCTCATTGTCGAACCCAAAACGGTCTTCGCCCGCCGCTACGAGTCAGAAACCCATCCTCTCCCCGACGGCGACACAGCCGCCGAGTTCTATCGACAGGCGATCGCCCAACTCCAAGCCGCCGGCTACGACCATTACGAAATCAGCAACCACGCCCAACCCGGCTACACCTGTCGGCACAATCAAACCTATTGGCAAAACCGTCCCTATTATGGGTTTGGCATGGGGGCAACCAGTTACACCCAAGGACGGCGCCTAGCTCGCCCGAGAACCCGTGTTGACTACGTAACATGGCTTGAACACTATCTCGACGCAAACGGATACCTTGACGCGCCTCCAGTCTCCCCCAATGACCTGATTTTAGAGACGCTTATGTTGCGCCTACGGTTAGCCGGCGGTATTCCCCTCTGCGAACTCAAAGAGAATCTCAGCCCCCAAGCCCTAGAGAATGTTAAGGAGGCGATCGCCCCCTACGTCAACCAAGGCTGGGTTCACTGGGGGCCAGAGGCGTTTCGTTTAAGCGATCCCGAAGGCTTCCTCTTTTCCAACACTATCCTCTCAACCCTGTTTAACGCCCTAGACAGTGAGGGGAATTTAACGTGAACAGCATCTTACCCGAACAGGGCATCCTCTTGTGGATGCCCCGACCTAGGTTTCCCTCCTAGTCGCAGTTAGGGCTAGGTTCTTTGCTGTTCCCTGTTCCCTGTTCCCCGTTCCCTGTTCCCTATTCCCTCCTTTAAACGTCTTCAGCAAAAATGAAACGACGGAGTTCACTCGGATCAGGTTCAGGACTTGATTGAGCAAATTCAACCGCCTCATTGATATGAGCTTGAGTTTGAGCCTTAATCTCCTCAAGTTCCTCAGAATTGACCAAATTATTTTCCGTCAAAAAGGTTTCAAAACGGTTAATCGGGTCCCGAGCGAACCAGATTTCTTTTTCCTCTTTGGAGCGTAACTCATCGGGATCAGCCAACGAGTGACCCCGGAAGCGATAGGTGAGAGCTTCAATCAGCGTCGGTCCCTCACCGGCCCGAGCGCGTTTAACAGCTTCCTGAGCCACAGCGCGGACGGCGACGACATCCATCCCATCGACCTCAACCCCAGCCATATTGAAGACACTGGCTTTCTTATAGATTTCCGGTTGAGAAGTCGCTCGTTCATGGGCCATACCGATCGCCCATTTGTTGTTTTCAACAACAAAAATAATCGGCAACTTCCAAAGCGAGGCCATATTCAGGGTCTCAAAAAACTGGCCATTATTACTGGCCCCATCACCAAAGAAACAGGCCACCACCTGATTGGCGTTAGGGTCCTTCATGACTTCCTTACGGTAGCGAACCTGAAAGGCCGCGCCCATCGCTACGGGAATCCCCTCAGCCACAAAGGCGTAGCCTCCGAGCAACTTATGTTCATTCGAGAACATATGCATCGAACCACCACGGCCCTTACTGCATCCCGTGGCTTTCCCGAACAGTTCCGCCATGACTTCCTTGGCGGGAACCCCAGCACTGAGCGCATGAACATGGTCGCGGTAGGTGCTGCATACGTAGTCGTCGCCGGGGTTCATGGCTTGCACGACCCCTGAAGAGACGGCTTCTTGTCCGTTATAGAGGTGGACAAAGCCGAACATCTTGCCGCGATAGTACATTTCGGCGCATTTATCCTCGAACAAACGCCCGAGAACCATATCTTTGTAGATTCGGAGTCCATCTTCACGGCTAATTTCGACCGAGTTGGTGTTGGACGTGGGGAGGGTGCGTTCTGTAACCATTGAGATTTCGACTGTCCCAAACAATAACCTAATTGATCCAGGATACACGGGCAGGGGGAACGGGGTAGGATGGGAAGGGTTTTTTTCCAATTTTTTTGCTGTACGGCGTTGACGGATTAGACAAGACGGACTCATGGCGATCGCACTGACCAACGACGATGGAATTGATGCACCGGGACTTCTGGCGTTACGTCAGGCCGTGAAATGCGTCAGTGATGACCCGATTTGGGTGATTGCTCCCAACCGCCATTTATCCGGCTGCGGTCATCAAGTGACCACTCAGGCGGCCATCACCGTTGAACGACGCACTCAGAGAGAGATTGCGGTAGCGGGAACCCCGGCCGATTGTAGTCGCTTGGCGGTGAGGCATTTGTGTCCTCAGGCCCGCTGGCTGCTATCGGGGATTAACTTTGGTGGCAATTTGGGGGTGGATGAGTATATTTCGGGAACGGTGGCGGCGGTGCGAGAAGCGACTATTTTGGGGGTGCGGGCCATTGCTTTGTCTCAATATCGCGATCGCCGTCTCCCGGAGATATCCTGGGAACTCAGTCGTCGTTATGCGGTGGCGGTGTTGCGAGATCTCATGGCCCGACCGTTGGCTGAGGGCTGTTTCTGGAATGTGAATTTTCCTCATCTGCCGCTAGTCACGGATGTGGCCAGCAGTCCGATTCCTGAGATTGTCTTTTGTTCGGCTAGTCGTCGGCCGTTACCGACGCGGTTTGAGACGAGCGGCGATCGCTTTGTCTATCAGGGGGACTATTCCGGGCGCGATCGCACCGCCGGTGATGATGTCGATATCTGTTTCTCGGGCAAAATCGCCGTAACACAACGTCAACTCTAGGATTTGGCGCGTCTAGCATTGAGCACGTCTAGGATTGAGCCAGCTCATCGCCAGAGACGACCTGATTACGTCCCTGGTGCTTAGCCCGGTATAATGCCCCGTCAGCGGCTTTAACTAGGGCTAAACGAGATGCCCCCCGCTTCGGGCAACTGGCAACCCCAAATGAGGCAGTCACTTGCCCCAAAAGCTGCTGTTCATAGGAGAGACTGAGGGCGGCGATCGCCTGTCGTAAGCCTTCCGCCATCTCTCGGGCCACCTCCTCGGACGTATCGGGCACAATAATCACCAATTCTTCCCCTCCATAGCGACAGACAATGTCGCATAGGCGTAAACTCGCTTTGAGATAGTGACTGACCGATTGTAAGACGTAATCGCCGGCATCATGGCCGTAGGTGTCATTAAAGGTCTTGAAGTGGTCAATATCCAACATGATTAAACTCAGCGGCGAGTGAGTCCGGCTTGAGCGTTCGAGTTCCTGTTGCAGTCGGTCTTCAAAATGGCGGCGATTATAGAGTCCCGTCAGGGCATCGCGGATACTTTGTTGTTCTAAGATAGTACGTAGGTTCAGGTTGGCGATCGCTAACCCCAACTGTTCTGCTACCGTTCGCGCCAGTTGAGTTTTATTGGCTGGAAAAACCTGAGCAGGATGAGCGGTAAGATACAAGAGTCCCAAGGTTTCTCCCTGAGCAATCAAGGGAATACAACAGGTTTTCGTATCTTCAGGAAGCGGCAAAATATGCCGACAGCGTAATCCGTCCTGTTGGTCCCCAACTTCGTGAACTCGTCCCCGTCGCAGTCCCCAACAATCCTTGATGTCAAAGTTAGGTTGAGAATACAAAACATCTCCCCAAGAGGCAATATTTTCCAAATGATGGCCTGAGGAGTTGAGTAAGAAAATCCCCCCAGAACACTGAGGAAACAGAGGTTGCATCAAGGTTGCAACCACTTGACAGGCTTCAACCACGGTGACACAGGCTTGTAAAAAATCACCAATTTGGCTGAGCGTCAACATTTCAGTATGTCGTTCTCGTAAATCGTTAAGGCGTAATTCTAGTTCCTGATTGGTCTGTTCTAGGGTAGATTGATAGTGTTTCATCGCCGTCACATCTCGGAATGTCACCGCAAAGCCATCTCCTAATTTGACGGCAATATTTTCAAACCAACAATCAAGTCCATCATAGTTATAATAAAATTCCCGAGTTCCGGGTTTTCCTGACTCAACTACATCCACATAATAGTCAAAAAGCCCATCTTCACGATGGCCTGGCATTACCTCTAACAAGCGATGTCCGACTAGGTCTTGCAGGGTTTTTTTTATCAGTTCACAGGCAGAGGTATTGGCGAGTAAATACTCAAAATCCACAATGTCTCCCTGGGAGTTACGGACTGAACGAAATGCCATAATTCCATCCAGAGAGCTATTCAAGATTCCCTCTAACTGCAATTCAGAGAGCTTTAAGGCTTCTTGCATTTGCACCATCTTGGTGATGTTCGTCAACAGGCCAATTGAACCCTCATATTCTCCTTGGGGGTTGTGAATTGGCGTTGTCGAGACAATCACCCAAACATCAGAACCATCTCGATGTTGGAATTTAAAAAGATGTTGTTCACAAACTCCGGCTTGACGTTCTTTTAATTTTTGCTCAATTTCTGGCTGTTTATCTGAAGAGGTAAAGTCCAATAAGGATTTCCCCAGCATCTCTGAGATTGAGTAACCCAGCATTTGAGCCATTTGTTCATTAACCAGTTCCGTTCGTCCTTGAGCGTCGAGATACCAAACTCCTTCTAGGGTTGTTTCAATAATTCGTCGATAGCGTTCTTCACTTTGTTTGAGCTGAATTTCTTGCTGTTTTTTAATAGTCACATCTGTTCCGATCGCCCAAATGCTAATAAGTTCTTGTTCTTGAACCACCGGAAACAAAATAGTTTCAAAAAATTGTTCTTGACCCTCAAAATATAGAGAATCCTCAATTATTAGAGACTGCATTGTTTTTTGTACAGTTTGAAGACGTTGACGAAATAGACGAACAGTCTCCTCGGGAAGAAAGTCTGCTAGAGAACAGCCAATAATCTCATCAGGTGATGTTCCTAACGTCTGTGCAAACGTCGGGTTAACATTAAGGTAACGACCTTCGGGGGATAAACGACCAATCAAAATTGGTGCATTATCCAAGAAGGTTTTAATTTCTTGATTCGTCCGCTTCAGTTGTAGTTCAGCTTCTTTTTGGTTGGTCATATCGATATGACAGCCAATCATTCGCAAGGGACGACCTTCTGAGTCCCATTCAATCACTTGGCCCGAACAAATGACCCAAACCGGTTTTCCGTTTTTATGACGATAGCGAACTTCTCGATAAAAGGGAACGGTACCTGGACTTTTGATATGATTTTGAATCGCCTCTAATGTTCCAGGTAAATCCTCAGGAAACATCAAACATTGCCAAGTTTCAGGACTATTATTAAGTTCATAATCCTCATACCCGAACATTTTTTTAAAGCTGGGACTAAGATACTCTGTATTCTCTTGGAGATTCCAGTCCCAATAACCGGCTAAAATGACTTCAAAAATGGGTTCAATGAGTTGCAACTCTCGGTTACGTCGTTCAATCTCTAGTCGTCGTAGTTCTAACTGTTTGCGATCGCTAATATCTCGAATCAAATAGGAAAACTGTGGCTGCTGCTCATTTCCTAAGCGCAAATAATTCAAAGTAACCAACAACCAATACGATGTATCTCCCTCGATAAATTCATATTCAAAGGATAGTGGTTCGCTCTGTTGTTGACTGATTTTGTAGTATTTAACAACGTCAGCTAAGCTCTCGGAAACAATACCAAGTTCAGAAAATGTTTGACCAGTGAGCGATTGGGAAGGAACCTTAAAAAACTGACAAGTCGCTGGATTATTACAGACAAAACGAATATCGGCGTGATTATCCACCTCGACCAATTCAACAATTCCCATCATCATAGGAGAATTGTGATAAAAGATTTCTAAAAGTTCTGAAGTGGAAAAAATACAGAAGTCAGGAGCTGAATTTGCGCACATCTAAGCCATAAACTGGTAGAATTTAGGGTTGAGTAGCAGGCGTAACACTCCCAATTTAGCCTATCATTTCTCATTTTGTCGAACCGAGTTCACGTGACGTTTGAGCTTGTCAACACTGGTCAAGACTGATTAAGTTTCGGGAGAATCATCATGAGGGGGGGCAGAGATCTGGGGTTGTGCGTTGATATGCCAAATTCCGATACTTCCATAGATATCTCCCCCAATTAAGGTTTGGCCCTGCATCCCAAACACCAAACTACTGATATGACTCGCCGTTTCAGAATGGAGTAACGTACCCGTGCGAGTATCCCAAATCTGAATCATGCCATGATCAGCGGGAACCGTCATGGCTAGGAGTTGGCCGTCAGGACTTAAGGCGGCGACAACCTGTTCTGGGGGAGTTTGAGGGAGAGTGGCCCGAGGTTGGCCCGTCTCCACATCCCAGAGGGTGATTGCGTCGGGGCTGGCTGTGACGAGGGTTTCACCTTTGGGACTGAGGGCCAAAACTTGCTGCTGATTGGCGGTCCAGCGACGATGTTCTCGTAACCCTTGCAGATCCCAAATGGCCACATCCCCGCCGGAGGTTCCCCCGATTTGTAGGCCCTGACGATCGCTCAACGACAGGGCCTTGGGAATAATCGGCAAGGGTAGAGTATTGATGAGATCAAAACTATCCGGGTTCCAGGTTTGCAGGCCTTGGGCGGTGGCCCCGATGAGCCGATCGCCGTCGGGGCTGACAGCCAGCAGTTGCACCTGATCTTCAGGGAGGCCCAACACCGAGGAAAGGCGACGAGATTGCAGGAGAACGCGATCGGGAAATGACCAAATTTTCAGGGTTCCATCGCTACTGCTACTGGCGAACCAGTCGCCATTGGGACTGACGGCGAGGGCGGTGACGCGATCGCGGTGATCGTAGCGGCGATCGGCGAGGGTGAGGCTAAGACGGCGATCGAGGGGCTTCTCGTCCCCAACAACGGCGTTTTGGCTGAGGGTGAGGGGGGTTGCCTCATGGGGGAAACTTGAGTCTGTTCTGGTGGCATTTCGCGGGGGGTCTGTGCCAGCTCGGGATGTTTGCGACAGGGATGTTGGCGACGAGGACTCAGAGACTTGCGAGGGGCGATCGCCCGAGGTATCCGAGAGATAAATTCCCGCCGACAGGGCCAGAGCAATGACGAGACTTCCACCGAGGAAATCATAGCGATATTCCCAAAAATACTGACCAATATCGGCTTTGAGTTGAGCCAAGATCCCCATGGGTGGGGTAATTTTGCTGAGGCTATGGGGTGACGGAAAGGCGATGGTATAGCCCACCGCTTGAGGAACCCGAGGCCGGCCAGGACGAGGTTTCGCTTTCGCTTTAGGTTTGGGGGGATGATACCGTTGCAGGCGGCCGACTTCCTGAGAACTGCGGGGAAAGGGGTCCCGGCCGCCAAGTTTGCGGCTGCGATCGCACCAGGGACATTGACTTAAATGACTCCCATAGCGATGCTGAGGGTTCACCGAACAGGTCATTAACTGGGCTTCAGCCTGTTCGAGGGCTTTGACCCAAGTTTGGGCATTGGGCCGCTGTTGAGGCTGGCGATGGCCCTGTTCAAAACATTGTGTAAAAAGCTGTTGCAACTGCGGTGTGAGGAGATTGGCCGCCGGGGCGATGGGGGTGGGGCGATAGGGGACCCGTTGGCTGCTATAGGCGAAATGGCCGGCGGCGATACGGGCTTCGATGGGGGGCGGATCTCCTGAACCGAGATAGACTCCCGCGAAGGGATGGGTTCCTTCCATCAGAAGTTGGAAAATCAGTACGGCTAAGCCGAAACAGTCCTGTTCCGGGCGGCGGCGCACATGACGCAGGGTTTTTCCTTGCAATTCTGGGGGGGTAAACTCCGGTTTCCCGACGGGACAGGGGTAGAGGGTGTCCCCGTCACTGACTTGGAAGGAGTCGGTGTCAACGAGGGTAATCAAGGCGGTGCGACTGACGAGAATGTTGGACTCGTTGACATCGCCGATGACATAGCCTCGGGAATGGATACGGCTGACGGCGGCGGCTAGGTTGCGGGCGCTGCGATAGAGGTATTGGTAGTTGAAGAAGGGACAGCGATCGCGGCGGGATCTCGGGGTATATACGTCATGGAGGGGGAAGCCTTCATTGACGCGAGGCATGAGGAAGCCGATAATCCGGCCTCGTTGCCAAAGGGGATCGAGAACCCAGGCGATGGAGACATGGCCCGAGGCGGCGGTGGGATCGTCGGGGGGGTTGGCCGCCATGACGGCTAATTTGCGCCCCAAGTCAGGACTCGGTTGGTGGTACAGTTTGGCCACCCAGCCAGGATGTTGGTTAACGCTGTAGATTTTACCTTCACCGCCGCCAGCGATTTGGGGGCCTAGACGGAGGAGAGAACCGTTAGACTGCCGTTGAACTTGCACAGGAATTTATCCGTTTAGGGGTCTGGGGGGGATGGGGCGATCGCCCCTGCTAATACTAAGGTTAGATCGTCATCGGTGCGTTGGCTGACACGGGGAGAGGTGAGGAAGTCCTGGAGTTGTGCGTTGGCCCCGTCTGATTCTAAGTCTTGGTTAATAAATTGGAATAAAGGGCTGAAAAACCCGGCGTGGGGGGTTCCTTCGGGCATTTGTAGGGCTAAGCGCTGCAAACCGTCGGAAAAGAGGGCAATTCCCTGGGCTGGAATGGGCTGAAGAGAAATTTCAGCTTGGGCGATCGCCCCCTCGGAGGTGAGGAAGGTGGTTTGGTTAGCGTACTCCCCCTGTTGGGGCTGGGTGAGGGCCGTCAGAGTACCGCTCTGGTCCATCATCACCGCCGCCCCATCGCCAATCTGAGCCACAGCCACCCCCGCCGGACTGGCAACCAGCAAAATCAGGGTACTGGCATAGTCTCGCGGCGGTAATCCGGCGGCTTCGGCTTGCTCTACAACGGCAGTTTTCGCGGTTTTTAGGGCTTCCCGTAATAGCGGCTCCCAGGTTGGTTCTGAGCCTGGCTCTTCCGTATCACAAGGTTGTTGATTTGTCAAGTCTGGAAAGGTAAGATTTGCCAAATAGGCGATCGCCGCTTCAACTGCACAAGTCGCGCCATCACGCGATCGCGCCGCCGAGCCAGCCCCGTCAGCCACGGCAGCCAGCAAGAGTCCATCGTCACGAATTTTCGCGGCCCAAGCATCCTGACAGGGCTGCGATCGTTTCTGATGACTGGTTCCACAAACGGAAGCCCCCAAAACACGCCAGTTCATAAAAAAAATGTTGATAGAAAGAAGGCAAAAGGCAAAAGGCAAGAGGCAAGAGGCAAAAGGCAAAAGGCAAAAGGCAAAAGGCAAAAGGCAAGAGGCAAGAGGCAAGAGGCAAAAGGCAAAAGGCAAAAGGCAAAAGGCAAAAGGCAAGAGGCAAAAGGCAAGAGGCAAAAGGCAAAAGGCAAGAGGCAAAAGGCAAAAGGCAAGAGAGCTATTCCCTTCCCCTCCACCGGAGGGGTGCCCGCAGGGCGGGGTGGGTTCTTCCCTATTCCCTATTCCCTATTCCCTATTCCCTATTCCCTATTCCCTATTCCCTATTCCCTATTCCCTATTCCCTATTCCCTATTCCCTATTCCCTAT
>LJZT01000051.1 GCA_001314905.1 Phormidium sp. OSCR | reverse complement strand
ATCCGATTTAGAGAAGCAACCGGACGTGTTGCCGTATGCACCTCAATGGCCGATTCGCAGCTACGACCGGGTTATCTCCGGTCACTCCCCCACCTCGGCCAATGCCAGGTGGGGGTCATTGAAGGGGATCTCAGTAACGACAGTCGCTCCTCCTGATACAACTCCCAGCGCAATCAGGATCGAGACAAGACGACAGACTGGGCAGACTCTAACTTGTCAGAAATGTTAACATATATTAACGACACCACCGCAACATTCTCATATTTGCTGGCGAGTTTCGCCGGCGAGTTAGGGGGCTGACCGGCAAAATTTGGCTGGGGTTCACGGTGTCCAAATGATCGATTTAGGGGTGTCTGGCTAGGGATGGGGGTCTCTTTGCGCTAGACTGGAGGTAATTATGGATGAACTTCAGCACACTCAGGCCAACACTCAGGCCAACACTCAGTCACCCCATTGTTCGGTTCGCCATCCGGTGGACTTGACGGAGGTGCGATCGCGGCGATCGCGCCTGCTTGATGTGGACAAAGCACAGCAGATGGCAGCCTTTTTTAGCTGTCTTGGCGACCCCAACCGGCTGCGGATTCTCTCGGTCTTATCTCAGGGAGATCAATGTGTTTGTGACCTCGCCGCCGTGGTCAATATGAGCGAGTCAGCGGTGTCCCATCAACTGCGAACCCTCCGCGCCCATCGCATTGTGGGCTATCGTCGCCAGGGACGTAATGTTTTTTACTATCTCCAAGACGACCATGTGGCAACTCTGTATCATGAGGTTGCCGAACATCTCGATGAGTCCGAACACGGGTAAGTCACGGGTAAGGAAAGGGTGTTCCTCCCCTACCCATGGTTGAGATGCCTTAAGCCTCTTCCCCACCTTCAATTTTCAGAAGCAGGAAGCCTAGGCTGAGACCTACTAAAATTAGGGTGGATGAAAGAATGGCTGCGTTGAAAATTTCTCCGCTCATAAGTTGTGCTCTCAATCTAGTTTGATAAGGTTGGCTGAAACGAGGTTCAGGACTCGTAACTCACCCGGATTCTACCACTTTTGCCGTGTTTCTGGTTTCGGCCAGGAAAACCTCAGGCTAAAATCCCCCTCAAGCCAGCTATTTTCAGGGTGGGTTCTGCCTGTTGCCTGTTGCCTGTTGCCTGTTGCCTGTTGCCTTTTGCCTTCTTCCCCATGTCCTTACCTCGTCTTGCTCTGACCCTCGGAGATCCCGCTGGAATTGGCCCAGAAATTGTCCTTAAGGCTTTGTCCGATGAGCATCTCCCGGTTTTAGATATTACAGTCATTGGTAGCCGGCGGGTGTTGCAGGATACCTATCAGCGGCTGAGGAAGACGTGTGAGGTGACTGGCTGGAGCGATCGCTGTCAACCCCTTCGCGATCCTCAAGACCTGAAATTGATTGATATTGACATTGATCCTGAGCCAGTTCATCCTGGCCAGGGAACGGCGGCCACAGGTGATGCGAGTTTTGCCTATCTACAAGAGGCGATTGCTCGAACTCAGGCCGGGGAGTTTGACGGGATTGTCACCTCGCCCATTGCCAAGTCTCTTTGGCATCAAGCGGGCCATCTCTATCCCGGACAGACGGAATGTTTGGCTCAGGGGGCCGGCTGCGATCGCGTGGGTATGATGTTCGTGGGGCGATCGCCTCATACGGGTTGGACGTTGCGATCGCTTCTGGCCACCAGCCACATTCCCCTAGAGGCGGTTCCCCAAGCTCTCACCCCGGAGTTATTGACCTGGAAACTCGATTTGCTGGTGGAGTCTCTGCAACGAGATTTTGGCATTGCGGCCCCCGATATCGCTATTTCGGGACTCAATCCCCACAGCGGCGAAGCCGGAGAACTGGGACGGGAGGAAATTGATCGCCTCTCTCCTTGGTTGGACGCTGAACGGCAAAAACGCCCTGGGGTCAAGTTGCGGGGACTGACTCCCCCAGATACCCTCTGGGTGAATCCAGGACGAGCTTGGTTTGAAACCGCTGAGGTGCCAGTGTCCGACGCGTATCTGGCGTTGTATCACGATCAAGGGTTGATTCCGGTTAAGCTGATGGCCTTTGATTTAGCCGTCAATACCACCATTGGCCTGCCCTTCGTCCGCACCTCCCCCGATCATGGAACGGCCTTTGATATTGCCGGCCGAGGCTTGGCTCGCACGACGAGTACCCTGGCGGCGATCGCCTTAGCCGCTGAACTCGCTCAACGACGACGGCGTTTGGCGATCATCGATTGAGATGGAGAGACTGAGTTGTCCATAGAGGCGATCGCCTCAATTGCGATCGCGATCGCTCTCGGAATCTCACGTCAACTACAAAGATTCACAACAATTTAAGGGTTCAGCGGTAATCCAGCAAAACTTGATCGTTATACTGAAAATATGAGTTGATATCGATGGTTTTGGCCGTTGTTAACCCGCTTACTCACCGGTTTGAAAAGCCAAAACTCGATTTCGCAAAAGTTCCGTATCATACGATAAAACTTTTGTCAAGCTATCACTCCTAACATTCCCAAACTTAATAGTTAATAACTATTAACTATTCACTATTAACTATTAACTATTAACTGCCCACTGCCCACTGCTACAAGGTTCGCCATGCTGTACGACGTAATAATTATTGGCGGCGGTGTAATTGGCTGCACCATTGCCCGCGAACTCAGTCGCTATGCCATCACCACGGCCCTAATCGAAAAAGAAGGAGAAGTCGGCTTTGGAACCAGCAAAGCCAATAGCGGCATCATTCACGGCGGCCATCACGGTCCCCCAGACACCCTCAAAGGACAACTCGAATGGGAGGGAAACCAACAATGGGATACCCTCTGCGATGAATTAGGATTTGGCTTTAAGCGCATTGGCGAACTCACCGTCGCCATGGACGAAGACCAACTGCCAACCCTGGAAAAACTGCAAGACTACGGCAAGCGCAAAGGGGTTCCCGGCTTAGAACTGTGGGACAAGGCCCGCATTCAGGCCGAAGAACCCCAAATTAGTGAGGATGCGATCGCCGCCCTCTACGCCCCTACCACCGGCGTCATTAACCCCTACGAAGCCTGTTTCGGACTGGCCGAAAGTGCCGCCCGCAATGGTGTTGACATCAAGTGCGATCGCCGCGTCACCGCCATCGAACAAGACGGAGACCACTGGCGCGTCACCACCGCCAACGAGGGCGACCCCAAGGGTACGCCCCTACAAGGGCGCTTCATCCTCAACGCCGCCGGACTCTACGCCGACCAAATTGCTGAAATGGCCGGAGTCGCGACCTTCTCCATTCGTCCCCGCAAAGGCGAAGAATACCTCCTCGACAAACGCCTCAACGGTTTTGTCAAGCGCGTCATTTTCCCCTGTCCCACCCCCGTCTCCAAAGGCATCCTCGTCATTCCTACCTATGACGGAACCCTCATGGTGGGTCCCACCGCCGAATACGTAGACAGCAAAGAAGACCTCACCACCACCGCCGAGGGGGGTCAACAAGTCTTCAACACCGTGACCCAGGTCGTTCCAGGAATTAGCCCCCGCGACTGCATCGCCGAATTTGCTGGCTTGCGGGCCGTCACCGGCAGCGAAGACTTCATCATCGGCCCCACCGCCAAACCAGGATTCATCAATGTGGCCGGCATCCAATCCCCTGGACTGACAGCAGCCCCGGCGATCGCCACCCTCCTCGTCGAGATACTGCGGGACGAAGGCTTATCCCTCACCCCCAAAGACGACTTCATCCCCACCATCCCCAAACCCATTCATTTCGCCAGTCTCTCGACGGAAGAACAAATCGCACTGGCCGAAAAAGACCCCAGTTATGGACGCATCGTCTGTCGCTGTGAATTTATCAGCGAAGGCGAGATCCGAGATGCCATTCGTCGCGGGGCCAGCACCCTCGATGGCATCAAATTCCGCACCCGCGCCGGCATGGGACGCTGTCAGGGAGGATTCTGTACCGGACGCTGTATGCAGCTTCTCAGCGAAGAACTCGACCTTCCCCTCACCGCCATTACTAAACGTGGCGGCGACTCCTGGGTGGCCCGTCCCCGACAAGAAGAGGTTTCCACATCATGCTAATTACCAATCCCCAACATCTAAAACCTGACTATGACGTAGTTGTTGTCGGCGGTGGCCCGGCGGGAATGGGAGCGGCGATCGGGGCCAAAGAAAGCGGCGCCGATCGCGTCCTGGTGGTCGATCGCGAGAAAGAAGCCGGAGGAGTGCTACTGCAATGTATCCATCCTGGTTTTGGCCTACATCACTTCAAAGAAGAACTCACCGGCCCCGAATACGCTCAACGCTATCTCGAACAGGTCTTAGAACAGGATATTGACCTGGCCACCGATAGCTATGTCTTGGATTTAGACCGAGACAACCGCGTCAAACTCATGTCCGGAACCGCCGGGGTGAATGTTCTTTCCAGTAAAGCCGTGGTGTTAGCGATGGGGGCGCGAGAACGCACTCGGGGGGCAATTCGCACCCCCGGAACCCGCGTCTCAGGAGTTCTCACGGCTGGGTTGGCCCAACGCTTTGTCAATCTGATGGGCCTGTTGCCGGGCAATCGAGCCGTCATTTTAGGATCAGGGGATATTGGCTTGATTATGGCCCGACGATTGACCCTCGAAGGGGTTGAAGTGGTCGGCGTCTATGAGATTATGCCCCACGCCAATGGCTTGAACCGCAATATCGTGCAATGTCTGCATGACTTCGATATTCCCCTGCATTTGTCCACCACCGTCGTCGATATTCATGGGGGCGATCGCCTCGAAGCCGTGACGGTCGCGCCTGTTGAGGGCTTTACCCCAGACATGAGCCGCAGTCAGCGGATTCCCTGTGATACCCTGTTGCTGTCGATTGGCCTGATTCCCGACAACGAATTAGCCCGTCAGTTGAACCTACGCTTCGACCCCATTACCAGTGGTCCCCTCGTAGCCAGTACCATGGAAACCAGTAAAGATGGGGTGTTCGCCTGCGGGAATACGGTTCATATTCACGACTTAGTCGATTTCGTTAGTCAGGAGTCGGAACTCGCCGGACGTAACGCCGGACTCTACGCCCGAGGCCAACAACCGCCCCCCGATAATATCCGTCTGACACCGGGGGAAAATGTCGGCTACTGTGTGCCCCAAACCATTTCGAGCGATCGCGACCACACGGTCTATATGCGCGTTCGTAAGCCTATGGAAAACTGTGTCTTGCGTCTCGGAGATGTCTACGAAAAGAAAATCCGTTACGTTCTTCCGGCTGAAATGGTCAACATCAAAGTGCGGCCCAAGTTCTTACAACAGTTTCATGGGGATAGCCTACAAGTTGATATTGTCCCGGACAACTAACCTGTCAGACCTGTAACCCAGTCAAACCGCGAATCGGGAGGACTCATTATGACCACTGCTACACAAACACAACTGCCAGAAACCAGCCATTACCTCTGCATCGGCTGTCCCATGGGCTGTCGCTTAGAGGTCGATGATATTGAGGGGGAAGTCGTAGAAGTACGAGGCAATAGCTGCCGTCGTGGCGATGCCTATGCCCGCCAAGAACATGTTGCCCCTAAACGCATGGTGACCACCACGGTACGGATTGAAAATGGACTCTGGGCCAGGCTGCCGGTGAAAACCCAGGATGCGATTCCCAAGGAGTTAATGGGCGATCTCTGTCAGGCCCTCCATGAATTGACCCTTCAGGCCCCGATTTCGATGGGGGATGTGGTGTTAGCCAATGCCCTCGATACGGGGGTTGATGTCCTCGCCTCTCGGGATATGCCCGTTGGTAGTTAATAGTTAATAGTTAATAGTGAATAGTGATGACAAGGTTTGTCTCGAGTCTAGTTTTGTGTTGTTTCTGTTGGTTGGCGATCGCCCCGACTCCGGCCCTAGCCAGCCCGTCTGCCGACTCGGTTAATGTCTCTGCTGACCTCTCTGAGGCGATCGATGACTTTCTAAGTTCTATCCCCGCCGACTATTACAAGGCCGGAGATACTCAAGCCCTTAAACAGGTCATCAGACGCGATAATCCCCTAATTGTGGATGTCCGCGAACCTTCGGAATATGCAGGGGGCCATATTCCCCAGGCCATCAATATTCCTCTACGCAGTCTGAGTCGGAACCTCGATCAAATTCCCAAAAATCGTCCGGTGATTCTCTATTGCAGCAGTGGCTATCGAACGGCCATTGGTTTAACCAGTCTGCAACTCCTCGGCTATGACAATGTCAAATCCTTTCCCCCCAGCGTAGCTGGATGGAAAGCCGCCGGAGAACCCGTCGAACCCCAGTAGGGCAGGCCACAAGAGGGCAACCACGGTTCGGCGATCGCTCACCGGCCACAAGGGTACGCCCCTACGTGGTTCCCCCCTCTTGCCTCTTGCCTATTGCCTCAGGCGTACCGCAAGTGGCACGCCCCTACGTCTTTTCTGTTCCCTGTTCCCTGTTCCCTGTTCCCTGTTCCCTATTCCCTATTGCCTCTATTCACTACTAACCGGTTCCGAAGCACTCATCAACACCTCGCCATTCAGCATTCGCGCCGCCGCATCGAGTAGCACTTCTTCGAGATAGGGTTTCGTGAAATAGCCTCGCGCCCCGAGATCGGCTGCCTTGCGTTTCATTTTCTCCGCCGTTCGTGATGTCAACATGGCAATGGGCAGATCCGAGAGATACTCGTCATGGTACATCCTCTCTAATAGTTCCATGCCGTTCATGCGAGGCATTTCCATATCGCAGAATACCAGTTCACAGGGTAAGCCTGATCGCAGTTTCTCCCAGGCTTCCTGTCCATCCCGCGCCTGTTCGACACGATACCCCGACTTCTTGAAGGTCATCGATAACAACTCGCGCACGGTGATCGAGTCGTCCACAATTAACACCAGAGGTTCGGCTTTCTCCGCCTCGGCTGGGCCGGTGTCCTGGGCTGCCAACTCTTCGGCGTTCCAGAGGAGACTACTCGAGTCATGGCGCACTCGGCCCATGGACAGATCAATTAATTCCAAGACATCGGCGATGGGAACGATACGTCCATCCCCCATCACTGTTGCCCCGGTAATGCCGGTAGGTTTGGGAATGGGGCCTTCGAGTTGTTTGATGACGATTTCTTGTTCACCGACAATTTGATCGACGGAAATGGCTAGATAACTGCCGGCCGATCGCAGAATCACCACAGAAATCGTGTCATCCTCCATATTAGCCCCGTACATCTGCGATCGCCGGGAGGTGCGATTGTAGGTAAACAACTCCCGCAGCGGCTGATAGGGAACTTGGCGATCGCGCCATTGGACAAAGGCCCGGCCATCGGATTCGCTGACAATGCGATCGACGGGTAGGTTATCCAAGACTTCGCCCACCCCATCCATCGGGAAGGCAATGGGGGCGCGATCGCTGATACAACAAAGGGCCTTAGAAATACTCAGGGTTAACGGCAGACGAATGGTAAAGGTCGTCCCTTTGCCGAGGGTCGAATCGGTGCTGACCACCCCACGAATTTCGTTGAGTTTAGTATTCACCACATCCATGCCCACACCCCGACCGGCTAGGTCATCGGCTTTATCGCGGGTACTGAATCCAGGCAACAGCAACAGATCATAAATATCTAATCTGCTCATGGATTGGGCTTGGGCGGCGGTAATCAGTCCTTTTTGAATCGCCTTATTTTTGACTTTTTCCGTGTCAATCCCCGCCCCATCATCAGCAATAGAAATAATCGTTTGGTTCCCTTGATGGAAGGTGCTAATGGTGATTTTGCCCGTCGGGGATTTGCCCTTGGCTTGCCGTTCTTCGGGGGTCTCAATCCCATGGGCTATAGCATTATTTACCAAATGTGTCAAGGGGTCAGTCAAATGTTCCAGAATCATCCGGTCAATCAGGGTGTCCCGGCCATCGACCTGCAAATCAACCTGCTTCCCGAACTTGAGGGCATTATCGCGCACCCCTCGGGGCAGGCGATCGGCGGCGTTGGAAAAGGGAACCATGCGCGATCGCGTCAGGCCTTCTTGCAGTTGCGTCGTAATCTGCCGCAATTGGCGAGTCACCTGGTCATTTTCATCCACCAAGAACTCAATATCTGACGCCGACTCCCGCACCCGAACAATCAACTCAATAATATCTTGAGCCTGTTCGTGGAACGCCGTAAAGCGGTCCATTTCCAAGGCATCATATTCCCCATCTTCATGCTGACTCTGGGACTGAACCTGTCCTTGAGTGACTAAACCCGGATCACTCGAATTTCGCGCCCGTGACTCGGCTGCACTTAAGGACTTGCGATGTTGGCGACTAGCCAACAACGCCATCTCCAGCAAGGTGCGTTCATACAAATCCTGCATCCGTTGCCCCACTTCCGTCAGTTGACTGACTTGATGCAGCAAGTTATCCAAAAACTGCCGTAACCGCTCCTGATCCTGTTCCAAACTATTACGGTTGACCACCAGTTCCCCAACCAGGTTACTGAGATTATCCAGTTGTTTAATGGGAACCCGCATGGTTTGTTCAAAAGCCGGGCGCGTCGCCCGTTTGGTTCGCGTTCCACCGCCAGCACTGGGACGGCCGGTTGTCGGCCCGGTTGTCGGGGGGCTGCTGGCGGTTTGTGGAGGTTTCGTCGTCGTTGCAGAACTGCCACTCCCATCGAGATCGAGCAGATCTTCGAGATCCTTAAAGTCATCGCCGGCCTCGTCTGTCTCTGTTGCGGTTTCCTGAGACTGGCCGCGATCTAAATAAGCCGCTAATTGGTCTAACCCATCCTCAGCCAAAAATTGCGGCTCAATCCCCAGCAGCACTTGCAACTCGGGAAAATCACGCTTGATCTCTAGGTTTGTCTCGGCTGTTGTCGTCGGGGCGTTCCCTTGTGGTCCCCCGGCGGCGTCTGTTGACTGCTGTGCTAACTCTTCATCCAACTCCTCGGCGATATCCTCGTCTGCAAAAAAGTCGTCAAAGTCAACGTCCGTTTCCTCCGATGTTTCCTCATCTAAAGCCGCGCCGATGTGAGTTGCTGCGGCGGTTCTCTCGTCCCCCATCTCCTTATAATCTTCGCCGAGTAAGTCATCTAAGGAGAGTTCCTCAAAGCGTTCTTCCTCGGGGTCAACGTCTTCTAAATCGTCGAGAGTGACACGGTCGAGATCCAAGCTCTCGTCAGGGGGGGACACTTCGGGACTGGCGTCATCGTCGAGGTCAAACTGCAAATCAAATTCCGAATCAAATTCCGAATCAAACTCCGTCTGGGACGCTTCGGGCATCTCTTCGGCGTCTAAATTAAAGGCATCGAGGTCAAAGTCTAGGTCATCGTCAGCGGTGTTGCTGTCTAAGGGCTCCGATGAGGCTTGTGAGTCCTCTTCGGCATCTAAAGTAAAGGCATCGAGGTCAAAGTCTAAGTTGAACTCCTCATCATCTGAGGCCGGGGTTGGCTCAGAGGTCGTGTCGGCTTCTAGATCAAACTCCAACTCTCCTAAGTCTGACTCGTCTGACTCATCCGACAACGGTTGCGAGGGGGATTCAGGGGAGGTTTGCGGGGGGGACTCGGTCAATTCATCGCCGAAATCGAGATCGTCGAAGTTGAGATCCTCGTCGTCGGCACTCGCTGCGATCGCCTCAGGGGGAGACTCTTGTTCGGCCTCTAGGTCAAAATCGAGTTCAAAGTTAAAGTCTTCCCCGTCTGCGGCGGCTTCGGAAGGGGTCTCCTCGCCGGCATCTTGGGCAAAGATATCGTCAAATTTTAGGTCAGATTCGGCTCCTGATGAACTCCAATTTTCACCATTTCCATGACCAAATAAAGCTTCGAGTTCGGCGGTACTATCATCTCCTAGGCTGAGGGTCGGATCGAGGCGTTGACTTGCGTTATCATCTCCCTCAAACTCTAGTAAATCTAAGAGATCTGACCCCGCCTCGGAGTCCTGTTCTGAGTTCTGGGGGTTGCTGTTTTTCTGGGGGGTCTCGTCTCCACCGACATCGAGGAGATCCTGAAGTTCCTCATCCCCATCACTGGTCTCGCTGTTAGCATCATCGCTATCCTCGTCGAAGAAGTTGAGCAGTTCTTCGGGGTTCGCGTCGTCGCTGAGCTCACTGGCCGCTGTGTCTGAGTTCTCGTCTAAGTTCTCGTCTAAGTTCTCGTCTAAGTCCTCGTCAAAGAGATCATCATCGAGGAAAGCATCCTCGTCGCGGCTGCTGTCTGCTTCTGAGGCGTCGTCATCGTCGAAGAGATCTGAGAAGTCGCTATCATCTTGACTGAGGGGGTTAGGACTGGGTGGGTCACTCATTCCCGAGGGATCAAATTGAGTCATCTCATCCCACTCGTCGAGATCGTCGTTGTCTCCTTCAAACAAGTCCGCCAGACTGCTGAGTTCTGACCCGCCGACTTCTGGCCCTCGGGAGGATTGGGACTGGACAGGATGGTCTCTGTGGCTGGGGGAGGACTCGGGTTGTGGCGATCGCTCGTTGGCCAACTCACTCGGATGATTGATATCTTGGGGCGGTGCGTTCTCTGGGGCCGGGGCTAACTCCAAGAGGGCGGGGCTGGGGCTAATTTCTGAGTCTCGGTTGGCGAGGACGAGTTCCTGTCCCTGTTTGAGATCTTTGATGATGACGGCGGCGAGGCTGGAAAAGGTGTTCTCGGTATTGGCGATCGCCCTCTGGGCGGTTTTGACCAATCTGGTCCAAGCCTCGAGTTCAAACTGTTCTCCGACTTGGGCTAGGAGTTTACAGAGTTGTCGCAGGGATTGGCGAGTGTCTGGGGTATCCGGCTGTTTGAACAGTTGCAGCATCTCTCGCAACCGGGCCAGCACATCGCTGGTCATGATCAGTTGTAGGGCGCTGTCTTCTTCTGATTGCGTCGAGAGGGGGCTAGTGACCGGCAGTGAGGTTTGAGCGGGGGGACTAGCGGGTTCAGGGGGAACCTCGCCTCGGGAGAGGCAGTTGATATAGGTAATCAGTTCCTGACAAACTGGGTCTACGTCGGCGATGACTCGTTCTGAGTCTTGGTCACTGAGTCCGTCGGGGCTTTGCAGGCGATCGACTAATTCTTGCAAACTATCAAAAATTTGCAAAAATAGGGATTCGAGTCGCTGATCGGCGGCAATAGGATTATCTTTGAGAATTTTGAAACAGTCTTCTAGGCGATGGGATACCGTTTGAATCCCAGGCAATCCCAACATGGCTGCACCGCCTTTGACGGAGTGAGCGGCACGGAAGACCTCGTCAAGCATTTCGCGATCGTCTAGGGTACTGCCGAGATTCAACAGTCCCCGTTCAATGGTACCGAGGTGATCCCGCGATTCTTCGATGAAGAATCCCATGATTTGTGATTGTTCTGATGCCATGGCTGTTTCGGGTAGTTGCGTGCTTGTCGCCCTTGCTGCAGGACGATTAGCGTTCGTTGGTTTCGACGCGGAACCGTTCGACGGAGGTGAGCAAGTCACGGGACACGCCGACGAGGTTTTGCAAGGCCCCGGAGACCCGGTGCGCCTCTTGGGAGGTTTCTTGGGCTGTTAATTCGACCGCCTGCATGACTTGAGCAACCGCACGAGAGGTTTCGGTCTGCTCGACGGTGTCGGCGGTAATCGATCGCACCAGGACATCGATGCGGTTTGCCACCTGGATAATGTCTTCGAGCGATCGCTTGGCCTGTTCAGCCAGTTTCGTGCCGCCGATGACCTGCTGTTGCCCTTCTTCCATCGCCATCATCACCGACCCGGTTTCACTTTGGATCTGCATGACGATTTGCTCGATTTCTTTGAGGGCTTTAGCGGAACGGTCGGCAAGCTGTCGCACCTCATCGGCAACGATGGCAAAGCCTCGTCCGGCTTCCCCAGCCCGAGCCGCCTCGATACTGGCATTGAGGGCCAAAAGGTTCGTCCGGGAGGCAATCCCACTAATGAGGGCGACAATTTTAGAAATTTCTTGAGATGATTCGGCTAAACGCTTGACTTTTCGCGTTGTTTCTGCTACGGTCTCTCGAATTTCTAGGATACTGGCCACCGTTCGTTCAACGGCTTCCCCTCCTTTGAGGGCAGTCGCCGAGGCTGAACGTGCCACTTCCTCGGCTTCGCGGGCGCTTTTGGCCACCTGTTGAATGGAGTTGGTCATCACCTGAACTGAGTTGAGGGTGGCGGCTAACTCTTCGGCTTGGCGCAGGGCATCTGAGGCCAAACTGCGGGCGAAGGATTCACTGTCCGTTGCCCCTTTACTCACCTGACGGGCCGCTTGTTTCACCTGAAGGACGATTTCTCGCAGGTTCTGAATGGTCAAGTTAAAGGAGTCAGCTACAGCGCCGAGTACGTCGGCGGTGACTTCGGCGGTGACGGTTAAGTCCCCACGAGCGGCACCTTCGACGTCATCGAGGAGGCGAATCACCTGCCGTTGCAGGTCTTCTTTGGCCTGTTCCATCTCCTCGGCTCGTCGTTGAGCTTCGTTGGTGGTGGTGTAAATTACCCGAGCCATTTGGTTGAATTTGGCCGACATTTGACCGAGTTCATCTTCTGACACCACGGAGGCCCGCACGCCAAAGTCTCCTTGGGAGACGGCATCGAAGGCGCTTTGTAAATCTACTGTTGTCCGTTTGACTTGGCCGGCACTGAGACGACCGAGGAACCAGGTGGTGGCGCCTCCGGCTAAACCGGCGGTGAGGGACATGGCGAGGCCCCCGAGTTGCACCTGGGGCAAGAGGCGGCGACGCACTTCGATGTCAAACCGTTCCGAGGTAGCTAGGTAGCGACTTGAGACATGGCCGATACCGGCGACGGCGATGGCTGAGAGGATGCCGGCAATTAGGGCCGCAATAACGGGTTTATTTTTGAGGCTGGCGTTCTCGAAAAAGGCTAGGGGTCCCGGTTCGATGTTGACGGCCGGTTCGACGGTTCCACTCTCGGTTTGGGCGAAGGCGGGGACGCGATCGCTGCTGCTGGCGATGGTAAAGAGTTCTTCGTCTTGGGCGATCGCCCCATCGGTCATGTCGCCGAAGTCCATCGAGGAGGATTCGGTGTGTCCCCGTCGCCCACTTTGCACATCCATGGTGGCTTCGAGAAAGCCCGAGGTGGTGTTGAATTGGGAGGAATCGGTGTTGTCTTCACTTTCAAAGTTGGGGATTTCTCCGAGATCATCGAAATCCTCAAACTCATCGAGAAAATCGACGCTGGAAGCCTGGGGTTCTTCGGTTTCGTCAGCGGTAAACTCTTCATCGTCGTATAAGTCTTCGCCGCCGAAGTCGTCAAAGGCATCAAAATCAAAGCGATCGCCGGCACCTAAATCAGCGTCTGGAGTGACAAAGGTGGGGTCATCACTCGAATCGGCTGAGTCATCTTCGGGGGACTCAGCAAATTCGTCAAATTCATCAAACCCCGAGTCATCGACACGTCCTGAGATGGGCGAAGGGTTGTCAAAGGACATCTCCTCATCCTCATCGGCCACATCCGACGACTGCCAATCGGGGCCATCAAAGTCAAACTCATCGTCGCTGTCGGGATATTCGGCAATGGCTTCGCGGGTTTGAGTGGCCCCGGGGCTGTCCTCGGGAGGGGACATCAAAAAGGTATCGGCCCCTGAGGTGTCGCGATCGGCATCGCTTCGGTCTGGGCCGCCAAAGCTGCCAAAGTCTGCATCCGCCGCATCTGGATCAAATTCCCCAAAGGGAACTGAATTCATCTCATCATCCCAATCCTCATCGGTGTCGATTCCCGCACCACTGAGGACCTCAAGTTGCTCGGGATCAGCACTTTCAAAATCTTCTTCGGCAAAAGAATCAAATTCCTCGAACGGTTCAGGGAGATCCACATCATCTAAATCATCGAACTCCTCGGCAGAGGACTCCTCTTCTCCGATGAGATCTGGCAGATCGCCGTCAGGCAAGAAGTCTGGCAAATCGCCCCATTGGCTATTATCTCCTGTACTGACGGGCATCCCCTCTTCTGGGGCGAAGGGATTATCGGCATCGTCGTCGAAGTCTGGGGCGATCTCCGCTTGCCCTAACCCCGTATTCGCGACGGTTTCTGCTGTATCGAGGTCAAATTCTTCGAACGCTTCCCCTTCAGCGAACTCATCTTCGAGGCCATCATTCAACTCAGCCTCATCGCCTTGCCAAGATTCAACCTCATCAATGGGGGTCGAGGCATCAAAGGCAAAGGGATTCTCGTCATCTTCATCCTCTAAACCCCCGTCCGTGGCATCGTGGGTTGGTTCTGGAGACAGATCAAACTCGCCAAACTCCTCATCGAACTCATCCCCGTCGGCGAAATCTTCGCCCACCTCTGCCCCTAAGTCATCTGCCCCTAAGTCATCTGCTCCTAAGTCAAACGGGTCCAACTCATCGTCGTGCCTTTGAAACTCTTCGTCAAATCCAGCTTCGACCTCTGCTGGGTCCCAAGCGGCGGTTTCATCATCTAGGACGGCCGTCGGATCTTCGTCTTCGGCAAACTCATGACTCTCATCAACGAAGACATCCTCTCCGCTGTCGTCCCCCTCAAACGGATCAAAGTTCTCAAAGCTGTCGAAGTCCTCTTGCGTGGCACGGCTGCCACCGTGATCGACTTGATCGACATAGGCTAACCCTTGTTGGGCATGATCATGGAACTCCGCATCAGCGGTAATCTCAAAGACACTTTCATACTCACCTCGGGCAATCTCGTAGTTCTGTAGCCCGCAATAAATATGGCCTCTAAGCAAGCGGGTACTGGGGTCATCAGGATACTCCGCCACAAGCTGATCCACAAGCGGTGCGGCCGCCTCGTAGTTGCCTTCAACATACGCTTGCTCAGCTCGCTCATATTCTTGAGCAAAGTCAATACTTGATTCCATCTGCCTCCCCCAGGTTTACCGTCAACATGCCTCCTTTTCCGTCGTGATTACGGAATCGGTACTCTCGCCAATGGGCAAGGGACAGATGCTCGTCGTTCGTTGTTCGGGACCCGCATTGCGATCTCGAACCAACTCCGCCAGCAGCCTCCCATGGCGCTCATTGTAACCCTCAAGCTGCCCACCGTGCTGAGCGCAGAATTGAGACTTGGTCAAGCAGTCGTAGGGTGACGGGTCGTTCGTTTTCTTCAAACACCCATTCCCCGCGTAAAAACGGCGCCACACCATCAGGAATATCTGTTGGCATTTGCAGTTTCTCGACATCCAGCCACTGCATTTTAACAATCCGCTCAACTGCTAACCCTAGTATAGTGTCTTGGTCTTCGACCGCGATCACGAATATTTCGGCGCGATCCGTATTCAGGGCCGCCGAGTCGCCAAGGAACTGTCCCAAATCGGCCACCCAGATGACGCGGCCTCGCACATTAAAGGTTCCCAATAACAACGGTGAAACATTGGGCATTGGGGTAATGCGATCGGGAGGGGGATCGAGAACTTCTCGAATCCCGGTGGCGGGCAGTGCCAGTTCTCGTCCCGAGGGCACCTGAAACCTCAGATGTAATTCACCTTCTGGGGTTTCGAGTTCCTGGAACTCTGGGGCGAGATCCTCGTCGGACTGCCCCATCAAAAAATCTGGATTCCCAACCATCCGTCTTGTCCTTTAGCCCCGTAACATTTGCTTAACGGTCCCCACCAGTTCTGTCGGCTGAAAGGGTTTGGCCACATAGGCATCGGCCCCCTGTTTCATACCCCAGTAGCGATCAAATTCCTCCCCCTTGGATGAACACATCACCACGGGTACGTTCTGGGTTTTTGGATCGGCTTTGAGGCGACGACAGACTTCATAACCATTCATTCGGGGCATGACAATATCGAGGACGACTAAATCGGGGGGATTGCCCTGAATTTTATCCAGGGCTTCCACGCCGTCAGTGGCCTCAATCACGGTTAAGCCGCTCCCTCGCAGAAGATTTGCGATCATCTCCCGCTGGGTCACACTATCTTCAATAACCAGAACTTTACTCATTTACTTACTTACCTGAAGAGCGAATCCTGACGGAACGCTTGCGTCCGAACCCTGACAGTTCATCGGGGTAGATTGCTCTGCTGCCTGTTTGAGGTTCGCCATTAACATAACGTTATCAGACCCTTTGGGCTTTGAGGGAATCCGCACCGGGAATCCGCTACGGCTGTGCCTGAAAACTACTCACGATTATAGACTAGGAGGCCAGCCCCTCTGAAGGCAAGTTCAAGACTCCTTGAAGCGGCCCGTCCAGAATCAAACAGAATCAAACTCCAAGGGCTGGATCATCGAGAGAGGCATTGGGGGAGGTCAGGGGGCTATCAACCCCAGGACCAATATAGGTTTCGAGTAACATCAACAGTTCTTGTTCGCCAAAGGGCTTGGTGAGATAGTCGGTGGCCCCAACCATGCGCGCTCGCACGCGATCGATAAAGCCATCGCGCCCCGTTAGCATAATAATCGGGGTTTGGCGAAAGGCCCGAGATTTGCGCAGCATGGCACAGATTTCATAGCCGTCGGGTTCGGGCATGGCAATGTCGCAGAGGATTAAATCGGGTTTGAGGGGAAACACCAGGGATAGGGCTTTGAGGGAACTGCCGAAGGAGGTAATCTCGTAGCCGTGGGGTTTGAGCATCAACTCGATGGTTTTGCGGATGGTGCGCTCGTCGTCGATGCAGACAATGCGAGGGACGCGAGCCGTCGCTGGACGCAGGCCCGTATCGAGGCGATCGCCGCTGTGGTTATCATGGCGGGGGGACAGCATTTGCACCCAGCCTCGTTTGACATAGGGATGGATGGCCCGGGCGATGGGTACGAGATCCCGGTGCAAATACCGCGACATCTGACGTAGAGAGGTTTTGCCGTCACAGAGGCGGTTGAGGGTGTTAAAGGCTTTGGGAGGGAGTTCGGCTTTTAAGCCTTCTAAATTGGTGATGGCAGGACGTTGGTGAGGGGATTGCAAATGGGGATAAAATTGCTTCCATTCCTGGACCTGTTTGGCGGTTTTGGACAGGGGAGTGGCCATTTCCAAGGTCATCAGTTGAGGCGATAGGGCCGGCCCCATGTCGAAAATGAAGGAGCCTTGATGAAGGCTAAGCAAATCGAAGAGCGTTTCATGGACCATTTTACGCAGAATGCTCCGACCCTGTTCTGGGGCAATTAGATGATTTTCCAGAAGTTGCCATAAACAGCCATACTCAGGAGCATTGGTGGCTTCAAAGGCTGAGCGCTGAATTTGATCGATGAGATGATCGAGTTGGTAGTAGCGCAAATAATCTCGCAATCGAGTCAGGTTGCCATCGGGATTGCCTCCGGCATAGACTAATTGACCGTTGGCGCAAAAGACAAACCAAGAATTTTGAGAGGTGGCCATCTCCCGATGGATATGAGCGGGACTATAGGCACGAGCCGGAACCGGCGGCGAGCTATAGGTTTCGACGAAAAGTTCTCCGGTGCGCTGACCGAGTTCGATCAGTTGCAGGATACTGCGGATATCAATTTCGTTTAAATTTCCCTGCATGTGGCTTTTAAGCTCGCGGTGTGATCGTCTATTTCATCTTGGCGGGACAACGGTAGTATTTCCCTGTCTGTCAGCCATTGGCTTGTGTCCTCACCGCCTGGAATGATGGTTAACGAGAGTGACATTAACGTGCCATTGTGCCAGATGATTGTGCCAGACGGTGGTACGCGGGTTAGGATAGGGAAAGATTTCAAGTTGTGACCCCATTCCAGTCTACAGGTCACAACGACCACCTGGGGTCAGCAAAAGAATTGAGCGATGCTCAGGATGGGTGTCTTAACTCAACCGATCCCGCTGTGGGCAATGGCCCTCACCACAATCTTCAATGATGGTGAGCCAAGATGCCCGCTAACTTGATCGTGTCGGGTTCCCTGTCTGGTCTGTACGATAATTCGGGAAAGGAAAAACAAGCGTGCTGTATCTAGCGGAAGTCCTCAAGAAAAGTGGCGTTTTCGGCAGTGGCAAAACGGAGCTAAGACTGTTAGCCAGTCAACGAGGAGAATATAATTGGGTTCCTGTGCCAGGGGATGATGTGGTCCCAGCGGATGATTCTGGGAATTTTAATTCCGGCGCTTTGGTGTTTGCTGATCTCAATGCCAGTAAGCAAGTTCAGGGCAGTCTTAAGGAGGCTAGTGGGCAACTGGTTAAAATTTTGCAGAATTTCTCTCGTTTTCAGGAGAAATTTAAAACTCAAGAGGAAGAAATTGAACAGTGGAAGCAGTCTTTGACGTATCAAAGTCAAGAACTCAACCGCCGCGAGATGGAGATGGAAGCCCACCGGGAAGAGGTGGACAATGTTCAGCAGGAATTAGCACGTTTAGAGGCGAAACAGGGAGAGATTGAAGCCCAACAGGGAGAGATTGACCGTCTACGTCAGGAGGTGGAACAGTCTCGTCAGGACCTTGAGTCGGCTTGGACTCAGCTACAAGGGGAACGGGAGGAGTTACAGGGGTCTGGCTCGATTGATGCGGAGCAGGCCAGTAGTTTACAGCAATGGCTTGACTATCTTGCGGAGGTCATGCTAGAGCCTCAGGAGCTTCAGGAGCCTCTGACGCGAATGCAGGAGCAGTTAACGGCTCAGGAGGCTTGGCTCGAAGAACGGAGGACTCAGTTAGACGACTGGCGTCATCAGGCTCAGGAGCGTCAGTCTCAGTTGGATGAGGCAGTGCAAGATCTCGATCGCGGTTGGGGAGAATGGCATCAGTCTCAGCTAGATTTGGCCGGAAAACGCACGGATATGGCAGTTCGTGAGCGTCTGGTTGGGGTTAAGGAGGATCTGTTGCAGGGGGTGCGAACTCAGTTAAATGCTCTCGATGAGATGGCGGCGCAGATGTCATCGCTCAGTAGTGGAACGGCTGCCACGGCGACTGGGGCGGATGTGGATTTGTCGGAACTTGAACGAATGCCGTTGAATAATCTCCAAGAACGGGTTCGTCAGCTACAAAATGAGCTGGAGACGGGAATGCGTTTGGTGATTGATGAACAGGAGGAGTTGATGTTGCAACGCCTCGATCTCAATGAGTTAGAGGCGAAGGTGGCCCGGGCTAGTGGCGACGATCGCACCTCGTTAGAGGCTGAGTTAGCGGATTTACAGGAAAGTTATGGTTTCCTCAATGACACTCTGGTGGGACAACGACGCAGTCTCCGGGAACGCGAACGGATTATGAATCAACATCAAAGTGTTTTGTGGCGGCGGTTGGGAAATCCGCCGGAACCGGTGAGTTCTGGGGGAACGGTGGATGTTAGTCCGGTGCTATCTCGCCTGGGTGAGCAGCAACAACGTCTTCAGCAACAGGTGCCCACCCTTGAGGGTGAGGTGGACAGCCTACGGCGGGAATTGGAGGAGTTACGAGGTCAGGTTGAGCAAGAGGCGACGGCGGGTGAGGGCCAACTTCAGGAACTCAAAGACCGCGATCGCCAACTTCGCGATCAACGGGCTGAAATTGCCCAAACTTGGGGCCGAGTCAATGCCTATCAGGAACTCCTCGATGCTCTGCGCGATCGCCTGACGCACTTGAGGGAAACCACAGATCCCTTGGCCGGTTCCCTAGAGCATTTACAAGAATTGGCAAACTCGCAACAAAATGCCGTCACGCAACTACAAGAGGTGGTGGGCCATTTGACGGCGGCGGAGTAGAGCCTAGGTGCGATCGCCGTCAAGCCAGTGAATCCAAGGATGACTGACGCGGGCGATCGCTCCTCCGGGAAAGGGATCGCTCTGAGTGCGGTTGGGAGCCTCGATGAGAGCGTGCAGTTTCTCGATATGGGCAAAGCTGGGATCGCTGTGGAGTCGGGATTTGAGATATAAACGTAGGGCACGTCGTTGTAAGGCCAGGGGTGCGTCTTGCAAGGGACGACGGTTTAAGGCGTTCTCATCTAAGGCTTGATCTAAAAGCTGTTGAGCTTGTTGGTTGAGATAGGCTACATCGGCCCGCAACAGTTCAGCGGTTTGGGCTAGATTAGCACTGACTTGAGGGTGAAACTGGTGTTCGAGATAGGGCAACAGCTCTAAGCGTAAGCGGTTGCGAGCATAGTTGCGGTTCTCGTTGCTCGAATCCCACCAAATCGGGAGTTGTTGCTGTTGGCAAAATTCCCCGGTTTGTTGCCGGGAGATCTCGAGGAGAGGACGGGTTAAGGTGAGTTGGGGACTGAGCGATCGCTGCCAAGACAGGGCCTGTAATCCATCAGCCCCTGCCCCGCGAATTAGGTTGTACAGGAGCGTTTCGGCGCGATCGCTCTGGGTATGTCCTGTAAGCAGATGTTGATACTGGCCCTCTTCGGCCATCTCCTGCAAGACCTGATACCGCCACTGACGGGCAGCGGCTTCACCCGAGGGCGGCGTTTGGGCCACTCGCTGCATGACGGGACACTGCCACTGCGTCGCGAGTTCCGCCACGGCGGCGGCGTTAGCGGCTGAGTCGTCACGCCAGCGATGGTCACAATGGGCTATGGCCACAGTCCAATCCCATTTCGGCTGTAAATCTAGGATAATGCGGGCTAAGCATAAGGAGTCTTGTCCGCCAGACACGGCAATCAGGAGGCGATCGCCCTTCGAGAGCAATCGTCGTCGTCTCAGAGTTTGCTGAATTTGGGCATGAAGGGGACTCCAGGGGGACATCGGCGTGAATTAGAGGCAAGAGGCAAGAGGCAAGAGGCAAGAGGCAAGAGGCATCACCCACCCCTGCCCCTCCCACCGAGGGGATGGCAAGAGGCAAGAGGCAACGGCCCTCCCAGGAGGGGAAAGACGTAGGGGCGTACCTTTATGGTCGTCCTCTTTCGGCTGGTTTGGCTTAACCCATCATTAGCAGTTGAGGGTTGAAAATCATGATCAGGCCAAAAAATAGCATGAAGACACCGCCGAGGAGTTTGAGGACTCGTCCTTGAGATTCCGTGACACGGGCCGAGCGAAACGAGAAAATAAAGGTGAGCAGAATTGCAAACAGGGGAATTGTGTAGATGATGGTGTAAATCGCTGTCCAGCCTAAAGTACAGGCATTCCATCCCCCCTGGCAAACCCCAAACAGGCGCGTGAAGTAGATCATCGGTAGGATGGCGGTGCAGCCAAACTCCAGGGTGTTCACCACGACTGAGAGGACAATGGTTCCTCCTAGGGCGGCGGCAAATAGACGGCGATCGCCTCGGGCTGCTTGTAAGGAACGGACAATGGCTGCCGCTTTCTTGGTGATCAGTTTCTGTTGCTTCTCGGAGAGAGATAGGGAAAATAGTTTCTTGAAGAAAAAGAAGTCCTTGATGTTAATTAAGGCCGCCAGGGTAATAATGACCCCCAGGCCAACTGTAATCACTGCCCCATACCGTTCTAGGAAAATCGCACCCACGGTAATCATCAAGATGATGGAGATGAAATAAATGACCCCTGAGGTGATGACGAAGGTGGTTCCCACTAGGGTCATATCGCGGCGATTTTTGGTGTAGGTGAGTAGGGAGAGTAAAATCGCCAATACCGTGAAGGCACAAGGGTTAAAGCCATCGACAAAGGCGATGGTGAAGACAAAGAGGGGAAAGGGGAGTTGATCGGCAAATTGGCGGACAATCCCTTCGGGGGTTAGGGCGACGAAGGCAAAGAGACTGATAATAAACGTTAGAACCAGGCCTCCAGTCCAAAAACGACGGGATTCGGGACGAGTGAGGCGAGACTGGAGGAGGGGATAGCTGACGGCATAGAGTCCGGGAAGGGCAAATAGCCACCAGGGAACGGTTCTAGGAGTAGGATCTGTGCTTTGGCTGAGGTTAATTTCAATACCGGCTTCGGTTTCGATCGCGGCGATAATTTGATTGCGGTAGCCGATATAGCCTTGATAGGCCTCTTGGTACTGTAGGGGGCCGTCGTCTTCGCTATAGCCGACGAAGGAGCGATCGCCGATGAAGGTTCGAGGAATCGCGCCGGAGGTGATCTCGTAGCGTTCTCGGAACTCTTGCCAAATCTCTGGGGATTCCTCAACTTCGTAGGACCTCAGTTGGACTTGGGGATAGGTATCGTCGATGTAGTGCATCAACGGTTCCTGTTGGCGACAGTAGGGACAGTTGAGGCTATGGAAGAAATACACCTCGGTGACGGTGTCGCTGATGTTCGAGGGTTGGGCGATCGCCCGAACGCTACCGGTGACGAGACTCAGTAGCAACGTCAGGGCTAGCAGCAGTGAGCAGACGAGGCGGGAACGACGGGGATGGAGAGAATTCAGAGTCATAGTCGATCTCCTAATCGGGAGAAATTCCGGCTTTACGGCTGAGGGGGACTGCGGTTTCCGAAGACAACCGGCAACCCGAACTCTCGGCCTAGGCAGGAGTTGGCACGACATCCTATGGGTACTGGCTTGGATATCATGTCCATCTTCTAGTTTAGGCTTTTTTCTTGAAAATCAACGTTTTGGTTAGATAATGTTACGCAAGTGATCTGATTCTGCTGTTTTAGAAAAGTTGCCTTTGGGGACTGCTTTTAGATTGTGCTAGTTGGATGGATTATTGGACGTGATTCTCCAGTCTTTTGAGGTTGATGTAGATGATTAGAATTGGCTTGGTTCTAGCTTAAGTAAAATAATTTATTGCCAGAAAAAATAGGCTCGAAGCAACATGGATCAAATTTGAGTATTTTAGTGATTTGTAGTTCGTATTGCTAAACTATTTTAATTGATATTCTCCAAGATATTGATTGCACATAAAAACGATGAACCTTCCTAGAGGTAAGCATTTTGGATGTGTTTAAACTTTATTTTGTTTTATTTTTTTGGAACTTAAATGTTGTTTAGGCTTGATTTGTCGCAGAAAAAAAATATTGCCATATTTCAAGATAAATTTTTCTACAGGTGATTATTTGCGAAGAATTGAATGTAAAAAAACTTATGCCTATCTTTGATTTCATGAGTTCGCAAATCAAATAGTTATTTATTTTTTCTGTGTTTTGTCTTAAATGCTTCTCGTTCTTATGGAGTTTTATGGAGTAAACCAGTCAAAGATAGGGCAGCAAGTTTATGAGTTATGAATGACAAAACTTGCTGCCCTGGATCTACATTGAAGAACTCAAGACTGAATCTGAGTGATGCAAACTGAACAATAAATCTGACTACATAGACCTTTGGAAGGACTTAAGATCAAGGGAGTGTTGAGCCTGTTCCTCTAAGTGAATCGACAGACGGTGAGAGACCAACTCACAGAGTTGAAAGACCACCGGATCTGTGATCTGATAGTAAACACTGACTCCTTTTGGGGTACGCTCAATAAATCCCGCCTGGGTGAGAATCTTGAGGTGTTTGGAGACATTGGCCTGTCCGAGTCCGGTAGTCTCGACAATCTCCGAGACATTCTTCGTCCCGGATTTGAGAGTACACAGAACCAGGAGGCGACTGACTTCGGATAAGACCTTGAAGTAGTCGGAGACTTTGGCGATCGCGGCCGTTGAAGTTTCTTGCATTGACTTTAGAGTTTCGAGTAACGTTTGGATCGTGTTTTGAAGTATAGTGTAAATTATATTGGCATATAAGTTTTGGCGACTGGCCAAGCGATCGCGGATCTTAACGAAAGCCGCGACGGATCGAGGATAAGATGACCATCGCCAAAGCGGGGCCAAGTTCAGTCAAGACCGAACCCAACCTGTCCAAAGGATTCCCCTTTGTACCAGAACTCGCTAGGATCAGTCTAGGCAAGTCTGTAACTCGCCACCAAACCCAACTACCGACCGTTAAGAGAGAAGCGCTCATGGATCTGGTATCCCTCCAGAATGTACTCGATAACCTGTCATTTGCCATTCTGTTCCTGACAATGCTCACCTATTGGGTGGGAGTCGCATTTCCCAACCTTCCCTACCTGGGGAACGTAGGAAGCACCGGAATGGCGATCGCAAATCTTTGCATTGCCGGCCTCCTCGGTGCCCGTTGGCTTGAAGCCGGCTACTTCCCGATCAGCAATCTTTACGAATCCCTATTTTTCCTCGCCTGGGGTATTACTGCTGTTCACCTCATCGCCGAAAACATCAGCCGTAGCCGTCTCGTCGGGGCTGTGACAGCTCCTGTGGCTATGGGAATCACCGCCTTCGCCACCCTCACCCTGCCCAAAACCATGCAGGTGTCCGAACCCCTGGTTCCGGCCCTAAAATCCAACTGGCTGATGATGCACGTCAGCGTGATGATGCTTAGCTATGCCACCCTAATGGTAGGCTCCCTAATGGCGATCGCCTTCCTAGTGGTCACTCGCGGCCAAGAGATCGAACTACGGGGGAGTTCCGTAGGAACCGGTAGTTTCCGAGACCTAAAACGTCCCGAACCTCCGTCTCAAACCCTCAGCGAACCGAGTCTCAATGGCATCACCTCAGAACGAGGGGGAGTGGCGACTCTCGAACGTCCCCAAACCCTGACCTTATCCCCCCAACGCCTCAACCTGGCCGACATCCTCGACAACGTCAGCTATCGCATCATCGGCCTGGGATTTCCCCTTCTCACCATCGGCATTATTGCCGGCGGTGTTTGGGCCAACGAAGCCTGGGGAACCTATTGGAGTTGGGACCCGAAAGAGACCTGGGCCGCCATTACCTGGCTCGTCTTCGCCGCCTATCTCCATGCCCGCATCACTCGTGGCTGGCAGGGCCGTCGTCCCGCTTTCCTGGCCGCTGGTGGCTTTGTTGTCGTTTGGGTCTGCTATCTCGGCGTTAACCTGCTGGGGAAAGGCTTACATTCCTATGGCTGGTTCTTCTAATGGGGTCTGTTCACTGAGATGGTGCGCGCGATCGTGACCCCAAATTATCTACATATCGGCCGAGAGATCTGTGGCAATCTAGCCATGGCCGAACATCGAGAATGGCTCGTCACCAATGGCATTGGCGGCTATGCCTCAGGAACTGTGGCCGGACTGTTAACCCGTCATTATCACGGCTTACTGGTGGCAGCCCTAGAACCCCCTCTGGGCCGCACCCTGATGTTGGTGAAACTCGATGAGATAGCCCGCTATCGGGGGCAACAGTTTGAGTTGGGCTGTAACCGTTGGGGAGATGGAACCGTGGCCCCAACGGGATACATCCACCTAGAAGCCTTTGAATTAGAGGGAACCACTCCCGTTTGGCATTACGCCATGGCCGATGCTCGCCTCTCGAAGCGAGTCTGGATGGAACGGGGCCAAAATACGACCTATGTTCGCTATTCCCTCAGTCGGGGAACCGCCCCAGTGCAGCTTTCCCTTCGGACGTTTCTCAACTACCGCGATCATCATGGCGGCAGTGTCATGGGCAATTGGCAAGTGTGGCAAGTTGAAGCGGGAATCGAGATGGTGGCCTTTGGTGGGGCGGTTCCCTTGCGGCTGCGAGGGCCGGGAGAGTGGACCGCCAACGGAGACTGGTATCGTCATTTTGACTTGCAGTTGGAGCGATATCGGGGGACAGGCTGCGACGAAAATCATTTCCACGGGGCGACCCTGGAGATGACTCTCGAACCAGGACAATCCCTGACTCTGGTGGCAAGTGCCGAGGCCGAGTGTGATGAGGACGGGGAGGGGGCCTGGCAGCGACGGCAGGACTATGAGAGGGAGTTGTGCGATCGCGCCATCGCCACTCTCGGAGATGAGCCACGGCTGCAACAGTTAGCCCTGGCCGCTGATCAATTTATCTGCGATCGCCCCCTAAGCGACGGAACCCCAGGCAGTACCATCATTGCCGGCTATCCCTGGTTTGGCGATTGGGGCCGAGATACGGCCATTAGTCTGCCGGGCCTAACCATCGCCACTGGGCGGCCCGAAATTGCCCGGCCCATTTTGCGCACCTTCGCTCGCTACTTCGATGAGGGCATGATGCCCAACCTATTCCCCGATGGCGGGCTGGAACCGGACTACAACACGGTAGATGCCATTCTTTGGTATTTCCAGGCTGTACAGGCGTATTTTGAGGCAACTGGGGACATCCAACTGATAGAGGAGTTATACCCGGCTTTACAGGAGGTCATTGATTGGCATCTGCGGGGGACACGCTACAACATCGGAGTCGATGACGATGGTTTGCTCTATGCCGGAGAGGCTGAGGTTCAGTTAACCTGGATGGATGCCAAAATTGATGACTGGGTGGTGACGCCGCGTCAGGGTAAAGCGGTTGAGGTCAATGCCCTCTGGTATAACGCCTTGACGGTGATGGTGCGCTTGGCTGAAGCCTTGGGTAAAGATGACAGCGAATATCAGCAGTGGGCCGATCGCAGTCGAGGCGGATTTCACCGCTTTTGGTATGAGGCGGGGGGCTATTGTTACGACGTGGTGGATAGCCCCGAGGGAGATGATGCCCGCTTGCGCCCTAATCAGATTTTTGCCCTTTCTTTGCCTGGGCCACTGTTGACCAAGGACCAAGGTCAGGCTGTGTTAGAGATAGTATCTCAGGAGTTGTTGACCTCCCATGGCTTGCGATCGCTCTCGCCGCGAGATGAGCAGTATTGTGGTGAGTATGGCGGCGATCGCTGGCAACGGGATGGGGCCTATCATCAAGGAACAGTTTGGAGTTGGCTACTCGGCCCGTTTGCTGAAGCCCACTACAAGGTCTATGGCAATAAATCCCAGGCCCGCAGTTTCCTAGACCCCCTATTTGACCATTTAGCCGCTGGGGCTATGGGCAGTATTAGCGAAATCTTCGACGGTAATCCCCCTCACACCCCTCGGGGCTGTTTTGCCCAGGCCTGGAGTGTGGCGGAACTGTTACGGGTGATGCGTCAATTGCGGGAGTGATGGCGGTCTGAAATTACCGTCCGCGAGAGGCAAAATTGAAGTCAGCAGCGCGACTGATGCGAATAGCCCGATTGGCCACATAGGCCACTTCAGGATAATAGTCTAAGAGTTTATCCGAGGGCGCTCGGGCCACGGCGTTGGCAATGCGAATCTGGGTTGGGTCCATCTGTAGGGCCATAATTAGACATTGGGGATTTCCCGCCGCCCCCGCATGGGCAATGCCCCGCAAGCGTCCCCAGATGAGGATATCTCCTTCGGCAATCACCGCCCCGCCGGGGTTGACATCTCCCACGAGAATCACCGTTCCTGGATGGCGAATTTCTGTACCCGATCGCACCGTATTGTTGAGATAGAGGGGTTCGGCTAGGGCTTGAGGGGATGTGACAGAGTTGTTTTGCAGACTATCTTCGGGTTCGGGTTGTTCGACGCAATAGCCCGCCGTCGCTGCGGCGACGGCGGTTTGACGGCGATAGGTGGATACCCGTTTTAGCTTCAGTTGGGCTTCTTGTAAGGCCTCGTCGAGTTCTTGCAGTTGGCGACTGTCGAGGAGGCGATCGCCGGCTTGTAGAATCACCGTCGTTTGAGGTTGCCAGAAGCGATCGCCGGCGTTGAGGCGATGTTTTAGTTGTTGCCAGAGTTCTTGCCAGGTGAGTTCCCCGGCAGTTTCAGACTGGGGGGGTAACAGAAGTAGAACCTGCCCCGCTTCACTTTTGAGGCGAACCTGCTGATGGAGATTTAACCCCGGTGGTTTTGAGGTTTCTGGCGAGAGGCCAGTTTCAGGGCCAGTTTCAGGGTCAGTCTCAGGGTCAATCTCAGGGTTAGTCTCAGAGTTAGTCTCAGAGGTTGAGAGCGAGCTCTCATCGCTGGGGGTCAGTTTAGACATGGGATCAGCGGGAAGGGAGGAGTCAGAAGCCATGAAAACGCAAGTCGATAACAGTCGAGAACAGAGGAGGGACAACCCGGATAGACTATCAGGACAGACCTTGTCCATCAAATCGCCTTCTATCCTAGCGCGTCTGTTTCGCTTCGCTGTCGATTCGCTATAGTGGTTAACCGTCAACTCTCATCAACCCTCAACGGTTAACGCTTAATGGCTCAATTGTCCTGGACTGGTCTTTTGGCTGCGATCGCCCTGTTTTTGGGGGGCTGCAACGGCTTAAGTATTGGCACGCCTGACGCTGGCTTGAGTGAGGACTCGGGACCCGATCCAACAGCCGTAGCCACCCCAGAACCGCCCCAGATTGAGCAGTACGACGTGGTTGTATATGGGGATGAGTTACCGGGGATTTGCGCCGCCATTTGGGCGAAAAAGACCCTTGGCGATGAGGCGAGGGTGGTCTTGGTTCGCCCCCAGGCCGCTGAGGCGATGCTGGGGGGACTCCTGACGCGGGGCGGATTGGCTTATCTCGATTTCGATAAAACCCCTCGTTGGTACGTTCAACCCTTTAGTGAGTGTTTTTTGGACTTTCTCGAACAAGCCAATGTGGGCGAGTCTTGCGTTCATCCTGTCCGCGCCGATGAGGGAATGCGGCGTATGTTAGCGGAGGGGGATGTGTCCTTACTCTCTGATGCCCGGTTGAAGCCGGTGGTGAACGAGGGACGGATTGACTATGCCGAGGTGGTGGGTCAAAACAAACGTATCGAGGCCAACTCCTTTATTGATACGACTCAACAGGCCGAGTTGGCGATCGCCGCCGGACAACCTTACTATCGTGGCTACGAGTCCCAAGATGCTGATTTAGCCCAATCGACTCTGGGAACCTCCATTGTCCCCATTGTCGAAGGCTTAACCATTGAAGAGTTACGGCAAATCGAAGCCCAGTTCCATAATGATCCCAACTGGGTGGCCCAAATTGAGGAGAGTATCTATAGCCGTAACGACGCCGCTGGGTCCCAGTTTTGGATGTCGGGGTTTGGCTTTCCCCTCTATCAATCCTATCGAGATGGCTATTATTTCCGTAGTATCGCGATGGGGGCGGCCTACCATCTCGATCGCAATCAACCGTTTTCTCTACAGGGCTTTTTCTGGGATAAAGCCAATGTCTGCGAACTCGATGGGCGATCGCTGTCCTGGAATGGCTTTTTGTTTAAATATGATGTTGAGACCATTCGCGATATCGAAGCCAACGACTTACAACCGACTCCAGAGATGATTGCTGAGTTGGCAGAGGTGGAAACTTGGTTACGGGAGTATTCGGGGAATCCTGAGGTTGAGGTGATTTTGCCCCCAGAAATCTATGTTCGCCATAGTGTCAGTGTCCGCGATGTGGTCAATCCTCTCTCGGGCCAGGAGATTATCGCTGGGGGAACTCCTCGGGAGGAGTCGATCGCCACGTTTTCCTATGACTTTGACTTTCGCGGCGGCGTTGATGGCCTCTCGATGCGGGTTCCGCCTCTACCTCAATATAATTTTGGCATTGAACATGGTTTATCTCGGTCGATTGAGAATTTAGCGATCGCCGGCCGATCGAGTGGCTATGAAGGGATTGCGGTTTCTGTCGGACGCATTAACACAAAAAACGTCTATCACGGTCAAGGGTTAGGGGTGGCCGCGGCCCTGGCCCAACAGCAAGGGGTTCCCCTCAATCAAATTACCTCCCGTCAAGTCCGCGATCGCTGGGACCAAATGACGGGACGCACGACGGAACTACGAGGACGCATCACCTCCGACAACAACGAATACAGCCAAGTCCGTTAATCCCCTATTCCCTGTTCCCTTCCCCTCTTGGGCTTATCTTGTAGGGGTTTGCTAAATGACGTAGGATTTAGGTAAACCAGTACCTGTAAGGGGCGCTTGACTGGGACTAGCAGTGGCCAAAGGTTGA
>LJZT01000050.1 GCA_001314905.1 Phormidium sp. OSCR | reverse complement strand
TTATGCCTCTTGCCTCTTGCCTTCTTTTCCCAAGTTTTTTTGTCCTATTCAGACCAATTTTTGCTATACAACGTGAGTCTTCTCGCGGGGGTAGATAAAGATCCACAAACGTGAGCCGATCGCCCTGGCGTTGCCGGACCTGAATCTGCTGGGCGATCGCCTGGTTGTAGGCCTCAACTCGTGCATTCAACTGCGGCTCATCGATAGGCGGAATTGAGCCGACGAAGACTTGGGCCTGGGGACGATGGCGAAATAGCTCATCAATCAGGGCATCAAGACGGGCCGGGGCGCGCTCAACGGCATAGCCTTGTACGATATCGTTGGTTCCAATCAGCAGAAGAATGATGTCGGGTTGTGCGGCCCGTAACCAATCCTCGACCTGTTGATGTAACTCGTCGATACGCCAGCCTGGATAGCCTTCATGATGACGATCGCCGAGTTCAGGGGGGCCGTTTTCTTGGCTCCCGACAAATTCGAGGCGATCGCCTCGTTCCCGTAAGGCTTGCCAAAGGTCAATTCGATAGCCGCCGGGGACGTTATAGCCGTCGGTAATAGAATCCCCAAGGGGCATAATTTTGAGCGGGTGCTGTTGACTCACGTCGGACTCAATGGGCTGACTCTTGCCCGTGATCTCAGGGCCGGTCTCTATGGTACATCCTCCGCTGGCCAGGAGAAACGGTAGGCCGCAGATGAGGGCGATCGCGAGGGATTGAGAAGGTCGAAACCATGCCATGTTCTGCAATCGTCTCAGTTTTCAGGAGTTTGGGCGGCTCTCTTGGCGGCTAAAGGGGAGATCCTCGTTAATCGCGGCCACCTCCCGTTCTTCCATCTCGTTGACTTGTTGTAGATAGGGCAAAATGATTTTGCTCAAGCGAGAGGAATAAAAGCGATGGAGGCTCACATTAGGAGTAGCCGGGAAGCCTCGGCGTTTTTTATGACGGCCCCCAGCACCGGGATCGAAGACCTTGATGTTGTGGTCGATGGCCCATTCAATGGGTTGGTAATAGCAAACATTGAAATGCAGACAGTCAATCTCATTATGACTCCCCCAATAGCGGCCATAGAGGCGATCGCCTTTGGTTAAACAAAACGACATCCCGACGGGGTGGCGATCGTCATGAGACGACTCGGGGTAGGCGGCCACAAAAACGACGCGATGACGATAGGTTGAATAGAGTTGTTCAAAAAAGCGTTTGGTTAGATATTTGCTGCCCCACCAGCCGAATTTATCGCAGGTATTCTCATAAAAACGATACATCAGCGGGAACAGAGCGCGGGGAATTTCATCGCCAGTCAACGTTTTTAGGGTTAACCCCGATTTTGCCATGGCCTTGCGTTCTCGCTTGATATTGCGCCGCTGATTGGCGTTGAAGGCTTTGAGATAGTCATCAAAACTGCCATACTGATCGTTGTGCCAGATGTAGTTATGATGCCGCCAGGGGGAAAAGCCGCACTGTTGTAGACGAGCTTGCCATTCCGGCTGCACATAGAGAAAATGACAGCTACTAATTTGGTTGCGATCGCAGAAATGGTCAATTTCGGCCACCATCAATCTCAGAAGTTGGTCTTCATCTTCATCAGGAGCAATTAAAAAACGATAGCCTTCGGCGGGAGTAAAGGGACTCATCCCGAGGAGTTTGGGATAATAAGACACTCCCAACCGCTCTGAGAGATCGGCAAACTGATGATCGAAGACAAATTCGCCGTAACTATGGCCTTTCAGGTACAATGGCGCGGCCGCCACGAGGGTGCGATCGCGCCAGACGGTCAAATGACACGGCATCCAACCGGCTTTCCCCGTCGCACTTCCCGATGACTCTAGGTTATGCAGCCAATCCCATTCAAAAAAGGGCGTTGTCAGGGGTTGAGCGAGGGGTTCCCAGGACTCTTTGGGAATTTCGGCGATCTGATGAATCCAGGAAACTGTGTAGTGAGAGGCAGTTTTATCCATGGGGTCAGGGGGGTATAAGAGTGCATCCCAATTGTCAATATGGTCAAGTTAATCCAACTGAATCGGGTTAATCATGACTCCTTAATCGTTAACAGTTAGGAGACCTCTGACTCGTTTGGGGTTGACGTTTTTTGGGGGGAATTTGGGACTAGAATACATTTTCCCAATCGGGACAATCTTCCCCATCCCAGCCATAGGGGTGCATCCCACAGACAAATAGGGTGTCCCCATACTGATGACCGTGATAATGTCGGCAGTTGATACAGGCTGGATTTTGGCTCTTACTCGGTTCAACATAGGTGATCTGAACAAAGGGATCTGAGTCTTGTTCAGACTCTCTTAGATTCCCATCCCAACTGTAATCCTCAGCAAATAGAGCATCTAACCCTTCTAGCCACTCATCGAGAGTGCGATCAAGGTCTTGAGATACCTCATCTAAGGGCAATAGCTGCTGTAATTGCTGATACATTTCATCAGAACAGTCTTGAGACCAAACCAGCAACTCCTGAAGCTGTTTATCGACCTGATCCACCACCTCATCGGTCCAAGTCTCAAACGACTCAGCGGTTTGCTCTAGGGCCGCTTCAACGGTTTTTTCGACGCTATTGACCCATTCTGTGATCCAATCTTCCATGATTTATTGGTCTTGCTGCAAACGGCGCAATTCCTCTTGAAGCGATCGCACCTCTTGATGTAACATTTCTACTCCTGAGTCCGGTTGACGAGCGTTCCCCGAGGCGGAAGAGGATGAGGAGGTCTCATTCCCCTCGTCGTCATCGTCGAGGATTTCGATGCGGCGGGGTTCTTTGGGGCCAGTGTCCTCTCGAACTTGACTTGGCGAACCGGCTTGTCGTTGTCCTTGGTTAACCATCTCCTCGACAAAGCGACGGGCCTCGTCAGCGTTCATTTCCCCCCGTTCGACTAGCTCATCAGCCAGTTTCTGGGCGGTTTCGCGTAACTCAATCAGTTTTTCACTGGCTTGTTCTCCGGCATAGGAGGCTAAGCCAACTCCGAGGTAAAATGCCTTCTGAAACAAATTGCCAAATCCAGCCATAGTCGCAATTGTCCTTGTTCCACGATGTCATCTTTCCAGCTTATCGCATCCCTTGGAGGTTGTGGGCCGGGCGGCTTAATCTGGTAGGGGTAAGTCGGTGGGAATCCAAATCGAGAAACAACTCCCCTCATCTGGTTTAGAGCCCACCTTGAGTTTTCCTCGATGGTGTTCGACGACGATGTCGTAACTACTGGTTAACCCCAGTCCGGTTCCTTGGCCAATGGGTTTGCTGGTATAGAAGGGATCAAAGATTTTGTCTTGGCTTTCACTGTCGATGCCAATGCCATTATCTTGGATCTCAATGATGACAAAGCCTCTCCCGTCGTCATCCTCGGCTGTGTTGAGGCGAATTTGGATTTCTGGGCTATAATCGGTCATTTCAAGGGTGCGATCGCTCTGTTGAGTTTGGTCAATGCGTTCGTTGATCGCATCAATGGCATTGCCGATAATGTTAATAAAAACTTGATTGAGCTGACCAATATTACAGACAATTGGCGGTAAATCAACATAGGTTTTAGTCACCTTGATATCACTGCCTTGACGGGTTTGCTGAAGTTTTGCGTGACTTAAAGCTATGGCATTATCGAGATGTTTGTCAAGCTGAACTGGCTTAATTTCAGCTTCGTCAAGATGACTAAAAGTTCGCAATGATGTCACAATTCTCTCGATTCGACTGGCGCCAGATTTCATGGATTTTAAAAGCTTTATAAAATCATCGGCAATATAATTAACGTCAATTTGATTGAGGATATCGGCAATTTCAGGCTCTGGATTGGGGTAGGCTCTTTGATAATGCTCCAGAAGTTCAAGCAATTCTTCGGTGTAGGTTTGAGCGTGGGGAAGATTCCCCAAAATAAAACTGACGGGATTGTTGATTTCATGGGCAATTCCAGCCACAAATTGTCCCAAAGCTGACATTTTTTCGGATTGGATTAAGCTGGCTTGAGTTCGCTGGAGCCGTGTTAAGGTTTGGCTTAGCTGAGCAACGTTGCGGCGTAACTCCATCTGGGCCACAACTTGACGGCTGAGAGCCTGCAATCCCTGCACTTGTTCGTCTGTCAACTCTCGCGGCTGGCTATCGATCGCACAGAGGGTTCCAATCGCCTGGCCATCGGGAGTTTGCAGAGGCGCACCGGCATAGAAGCGAATTTGCGGGCCACCGGTAACCAGGGGATTATCGGCAAAACGTGGATCGGCTTCGGCATTAGGAACCACTAAAACCTCACCCGGATCGAGAATAGCATGAGCGCAAAAGGCTTGATCGCGCGGCGTTTCCTCGGCATCAATGCCAACTTTGGATTTAAACCATTGCCGATGGCGATCGACCAAACTAACTAAAGCAATGGGGGTATTGCAAACATGAGCAGCCAGGGTTGTGATATCGTCGAAGGCTTGCTCAGGCAAGGTGTCGAGCAGGTTATATTGCTCAAGGGCCTGTTGGCGTTGGGCCTCGTTTTCAGGATAGGGTGCGGCGGGCATATCGAACGATAAACAATCGATAATGAATAAGGGGAAAACCGGTTTCAGGTTTTCGTTGGTGAGTCGTGAGGAGAAAGGCGGTTCAGGTAAGCTGAACCGCCTGTAGATGCAAGGGATTGTTAAGTCCAGGATCAGATTCTCGACTGAATCTTTATTAAGACTCTAGCGCATGGTGACAAATTCTTCGGCAGAACTCGGGTGAATACCAATGGTGGCATCAAAATCAGCTTTGGTAGCTCCCATTTTGACGGCGATCGCCACCCCTTGGATAATCTCAGCGGCCGTTTCTCCCACCATATGCGCTCCGAGGACGCGATCGCTATTACGATCAACGACGAGCTTCATCAGGGTACGTTCATTGCGGCCACCGAGGGTATGATACATCGGCCGGAACTTGGAGCGATACACTTGCACGGCATCTCCATACTGTTCTCGGGCCTCGGCTTCGGTTAAGCCAACGGTTGCCGCTTCGGGGGAAGAAAAGACAGCGGTGGGAATGTTCTCGTAACTCATCTCCCGAGATTTGCCGCCAAAATGAGTGTCAGCAAAAACACGGCCTTCGTTGATGGCGACGGGGGTGAGATTGACGCGATCGGTACAGTCGCCGACCGCAAAAATATGGGGTTCGGCGGTTTGGCTGTAGTGATCGACGGCGATCGCTTCCTTCTTCACCTCCACCTTGGTGTTTTCTAAGCCTAACCCCTCTAAACGGGGTTTGCGACCAGTGGCTGAGAGAGTAATTGTATCAGCGACAATACTGCCCTCATCACTATCGAGGTTCAGCGTCAGGCTTCCATCGTCTCGTTTCTCAACGGAGGTGATGTTGGTGTTGTTGAGGATGCGAATACCGTGGTTAGCCATTCCCTCTTGAATGGAATCCCGCAGATCTTCATCAAAGCCATTGAGGATTTTTTCACGGCGAATGACGACGGTCACCTCAGACCCTAAGCCTTTGAGAATACAGGCAAATTCTACGCCAATATAGCCGCCACCGAGGACCACTAGATGCTTCGGCTGTTGAGGAAGATGGAACATCTCATCAGAGGTGATGGCGTGTTCTAAGCCGGGAATCGCTGGTTTGACAGGTTTTCCACCGACAGCGATGAGAATTTTCTCGGCGGTGATCTGGCGATCGCCCACTTGTATCGTATGAGAGTCCACAAATCGCGCCGATTCGCGAAATACCTGCACTTCGGACTTATCAAGCATCTTCTGATAGATGCCATTGAGGCGAGTCACTTCGTCGTTGACGGCCTTAATCATCTTCGGCCAGTCCAGTTGACTCTGCACGGCACTCCAACCATAGCCGACCGCATCATGGAAATGCTCGGGGAAGTGGGAGGCGTAGACCATCAGTTTCTTGGGAACACAGCCTCGGTTGACACAGGTTCCGCCAAGGCGATCGTCTTCAGCAATCCCCACCTTAGCCCCATATTCGGCGGCTCGGCGAGCAGTGGCGATTCCCCCGGAACCGGCACCAATTACAAATAAGTCAAAGTCGTATGTCATAGATTCTTCAGTCCTCTAAAGGTTTGCTGTTGGAAGGTTGCTGTGAAAATACTGTTCTATTAGGTCGTTGCCGCAATACCCCAAAACGCCTGTTGCTATCCTATAACCTGCAAAGGTATTTTTTGATCGGAAACATCCGGGACTCCCGTTTCTGGGGAATCCCGGATTAGTTGAGGCAAAGACTCACCAGTAATGACTCAGGTAAGTCCTCACGGCTGAAGCATTAGGCCGATTTCAGGTAGGCTTCGAGTTCTTCAGAACCGCCAACCAACTGACCATCGACGAAGACTTGGGGCGCTGACGTCTTGCCAGTCATAGCTTTCAGAGATGCGGTAGAGGCATCGCGGCCAATAACGATTTCTTCGTATTCCCAACCTTTGTCGTCGAGGAGAGATTTGGCTTGGGCGCAGAAGGGGCAACCCACTTTCGAGAACAGGGAGACGTGTTTGGGCTTGGCTTGAGGGTTGATGTAGCCCAACATGGTTTCAGCATCGGAGACTTTGAAGGGATCTCCGGGTTCTTCGGGTTCGATGAACATTTTGTCGATGACGCCATCTTTGACGTACATCGAGTAACGCCAGGAGCGTTTGCCGAAGCCGAGATCGGCTTTGTCCACCAACATTCCCATCTGCTCGGTAAATTCTCCGTTTCCGTCGGGAATGAGCGTCACGTTGTCACATTCTTGGTCTTTGGCCCATTCGTTCATGACAAAGGTGTCATTCACAGACAAGCAGACAATTTCGTCGACACCGTTTTCTTTAAAAACGTTGGCAAGCTGGTTGTAGCCGGGCAGGTGACTCGACGAACAGGTGGGGGTGAAGGCTCCAGGAAGGGCAAAGACGATCACGTTTTTGCCGTTGAAGATTTCTTTGCTGTCGACGTCTTTCCATTCGCCATCTTGACGGGTGCGGAAGGTGACTTCAGGTACGCGTTGTCCGGTTTTATCTTGTAACATATGGGTTTAACTCCTTGTCTTGACAGTCTACTAACGGTGTACTAACGGTGTACTGACGGTGTCTGCTTAACGGTGATGCAGTCAACTCATAATCGTTATGAGTTTATCATAAGGGCTAATGGAGGGGCTGTCAAGTCTCTGAATCAAACGTGGTCAAAATGCAGCGAGTATCGAGGAGCCAGTAGTGGGGGCTAGGGGCGACGTTGCAGCGATCGCCTAGGGTGGCGAGAACCGGTGTTTGACCTTGTTCTAGGGTGCGAAAGGCTCCTTGGATGGCTTGTCTGAGGGAATCCTCCGGGCGCGGCGAGTTAGCCATGCGATTGAGCCAATAGTGCTGTTGTAGGTAGTCGAGGCTGAAGTCGTCATGGCGAATCAGCCAATAGTCAAGATCGTAGTCAGCGATGAAGCGGCGGACTGGCTCTGGGTGGAGACTGTACTGGGCCTCGATTAAGGCAATGAAGCGATCGCGCACCTGAGCATAATAGCCCCAATGGTAGGGAATCATATATTCGAGTCCCGTCAGGATAGGCCGTCGTCCAAAACTGGGGATATTGTCAATCTCTCCATCCACCCCAGCCACGAGGCTATCGTTGGGGGTGTTTTGGAGATAACGATAAATCTCGGGGGCCGTTCCGTCGTAGTAGGCCGTTTGAAAGGATGTCCATAACCACAACGGTGAGGCGACGACCCCTAACACGAAGATGACAGCCAAGAGGCGATTCACGGCGCCTAGGAGGTGATGGGTTGCCGGTTGACTGAAGATGCCGTGGGCGATCGCCACCACAACAATTCCAGCAGCCAACGATAGCAGAACCCGTAAACTATGGTGGGTATAGCGACTGGGCAGATGCAAACGAAAGAGCATCAGATGAGCGAGAACAAAGCAGCCGAGACTCGATAGCAGCAGTTGTGACAGGATAGATTGCCCCCGTAACTTCCCGAGTAAGGGAAAGGGTTGTCGAACGCGCAACAGCAGCGGTAAGAGAACTCCCACCCATAACGCTAAAGGTGTATAGCCGGGTATTAAGCCACTGCGATCGCTGCTGAACCAGAAATGAGCAACATCCTCATAAAAAAAGGCACTGCGTCCCTGAGGGGCGAGTTCCGCTAAACCAAGACCTGTTTCACGAGTCAAGACTGGACCCCAAGGATTAGACAATAGCAAATAAGGCGATAGCACCAGAACCACAGTCATCAGTCCCAGCAGCGCCAATCGTCGCTTCGGGGGGGATGTCTGAGCAATTCCCAACCCCTGCAACAGCAACACTCCCCCTTCTATCAAGACTAACTGGGGGTAGAACAGACCTGTCATAAAGATGGCGATCGCCGTAGTGATAGCGTTTTCGGACAACAGCGCCCAGAGAAACCCCAACAACAGCGGTACCACAAAGGCCCGAGGCGTTCCCGACACCAGATCATCCTTCATCCAGAGACTCAGATTCAAAATGACACTGCTGACAAACCCCACCGACGCCACCGGAAGTAACCGCCAACTCACCTGTATCACCAAAACCGTCGTCAGCAGAGACAACAGCAGCGGTAACAGCTTATTGAAAGTCAACGGATCAAATCCTAAGAGCGACGCCAACCTGTAGAGATGACTATAGCCCCAAGGCGCAACAGACTGGAAATAATCAGCAATCCAATCATTGGGAAATAGTCCAGGGTCCTCAAAACGCTGCATCCAAAAGACATGTTGTCGAGCATCATCTTGGATGCGATAGAGTCCCTGGCCGTCACGCCAGATGACCCCAGCCATGCCCCAACAGGTGATTAGGCTCAACCCAAACCAGAAGCGAGCCGAGGGCCACAGTTGCTTGAGTAATCCCATGACCCCATCAACGTTCCCGGCGGAACAGCCAAACCATCAACGCTACGACTCCCAGTTGTAGTGCTAAATTGGGCAAATCTGAGGCTAAATCGTTTCCCGCCGCCACTCGAGCCAGAAAGACAAAGGCCCCGAGGAGGCCCGAGGCTCCTAAACTGACATAGATGAAAAGACGAAAGCCGCGATAGGGGGCTTTGGCTTCGGCGACTAAGCGCTGATATTTTTCTTCACTCAGTCCTTGGGCGGCTTTGGGGCGAGAGGAATAGGGTTGCGGATTTTGGTTGGTCATCGAAAGTTTAGGCAAAAAATACAAAGGACAGACCATCGGCAAGCGATGGGTCGGTCTCAATCTTTATCCTATCGAGATTCTCCAATATCTTGAATTTGTTTAAAGCCCTGTACGAAATCAACTTGACCTGAGTAGAATTGTAGGGTAGAGGTTTAAGTTTTTGAGAGTTTGCGAGAGGTTCCTGTCGTGCAATTACAACGAGTCGCTGTCCAACGTGTGAGTGGGGCCTATGCCCTGATCGATAGTCTAAAACGCCATGGGGTTCGCCATATCTTCGGCTACCCCGGTGGTGCAATACTTCCGATTTATGATGAGTTATATCGTGCCGAAGCCCAGGGCGGGATTCAACATATCCTAGTTCGTCATGAACAAGGGGCATCTCATGCAGCCGATGGCTATGCCCGGGCCACGGGACAGGTGGGGGTCTGTTTCGGCACCTCGGGTCCTGGGGCAACCAACCTCGTCACGGGGATTGCCACAGCTCACATGGACTCGATTCCCATGGTTGTAGTGACAGGACAGGTTCCTCTGAATGCGATCGGCACCGATGCGTTTCAGGAAACCGATATTTTTGGCATTACCCTACCCATTGTTAAGCATTCTTATGTGGTGCGAGATCCCAACCAGATGGCGAGAGTGGTGGCTGAAGCCTTCCATATTGCTAGTACCGGCCGGCCAGGCCCCGTGTTGATCGATGTGCCCAAAGATGTCGGCTTGGCTGAGTGTGACTATGTTCCCATTGAGCCGGGATCGTTGAAGTTGCCAGGATATCGCCCGACGGTTAAGGGTAATCCGCGCCAAATTGAACAGGCGATCGCCCTGATTCGTCAGGCACAATCGCCGTTGCTGTATGTCGGCGGTGGGGCAATTTCTGCCAGCGCCCATGCGGAACTGCTAGAGTTGGCGGAGCATTTCAACATTCCCGTCACCACAACCCTGATGGGGAAAGGGGCCTTTGACGAAAACCATCCTCTCTCGGTGGGAATGCTGGGAATGCACGGAACCGCCTATGCTAACTTTGCGGTGAGCCAATGTGATCTCTTAATTGCCGTTGGCGCTCGTTTTGACGATCGCGTCACCGGAAAACTAGATGAGTTTGCGGCCCGGGCTAAGGTGATTCATATCGATATTGACCCCGCCGAAGTGGGTAAAAATCGCGCCCCCGATGTTCCAATTGTCGGTGATGTGCGCCAAGTCCTCATCGATCTGTTGCGTCGTCTTAAGGAACTCGGCCTGAGCCTGGAGTCTAATCAAACTAAGCCTTGGCTCGATCGCATCAATCGCTGGCGCAAGGATTACCCCCTAGAGGTTCCTCAATATGCTGAGTTACCCTCGCCGCAACAGGTGATTGTGGAACTGCATCGCCAAGCCCCCAACGCCTATTACACCACCGATGTCGGTCAACATCAGATGTGGGCCGCTCAATTCCTCAAAAATGGTCCCCGTCGCTGGATTTCCAGTGCTGGATTAGGAACCATGGGTTATGGCCTCCCAGCCGCGATGGGGGCTAAAGTGGCTCTCCCCAATGAAGAGGTGATTTGTATTAGTGGGGATGGTAGTTTCCAGATGAATCTCCAAGAACTGGGAACCATGGCCCAATATGGCATCAACTTCAAAACGGTGATTATCAATAACGGTTGGCAGGGGATGGTTCGTCAATGGCAAGAAACCTTCTACGGCCAACGCTATTCGTCGTCCAACATGGAAGTGGGAATGCCGGATGTGGAACTGCTCTGTCAAGCCTATGGGCTCAAGGGGATTAAAGTTACCCATACGGATCAACTTCAGGATGCGATCGCCGAAATGCTCGCCTACGATGGTGCTGTGGTGATGGATGTCCGGGTTCATCGCACCGAAAACTGTTACCCCATGGTGGCACCCGGTAAGAGCAACGCACAAATGCTCGGGCTACCGGAACAGAACAAGTTAGAACGAGCAGTTGAGCTAATCTACTGCCCCAACTGCAACGCCAAAAACGCCTCGACGAACCATTTCTGTCCTGAATGCGGCACGAAGTTGTAGGGAGGGCAGTTGTAGGAGGCGATCGCCAAGGGAGGGCAAGTCTCTTAAACTTGCCCTCTTAAGTCTGGCCCCCTCAAAGCTGATGTTGATGAACAGCCGAGTCTTCCGACTCGGCTTCTAGCCCATAACTGGCAACAACTCTACGGCCGACTAACACCTTAACCCGTTTCGCCAGACGTAAGGCTTGAATGGGGGCTTCGATGAGCGGTATCACGTCTTGGATGCGTTGCGCCATAGCCGGAGTTTGCACCCGGATGCAAAATGAACCCCAAAACCGGAAAACTTGACAGTTTCCCAAAGGTTTAAGGTGTTGCAGTTCCTGGGGGTCTTCTCGATAAAAGTCCCACAGAAGTTGAGTGAGTTGGTTGGGACGTTTCATGGCCATAATGGTTTTCTGTATTACAGTTTATGACAGATTTTTTATTAGATTGGCTGATTTAGCGGACTTAGAGATTGCAGTCTTAAGCCAGTAAACCAAGATACCAACGACCTCATTTTCATTAAAACCTAGATCGCTCCCCAAGCGCTCGTTCATGACAAAAGACTTAACGTCTGTGGGAAAGGACGTGATAAGACTTAAAAACCTGTTAAACTCAAAAACTATCTCAAAATCGCTTAAATTTAGCAAATTGTCATGAAACGTCGAGCCTTTGTCACTCGCAGTGCCGTTAGTGCAGCAGCTGTCTCGGCCCTAGCCGCCTGTACTGAAACCGCTGGAACCCGGACCGATGCCAGTTCACGGCCCCGAGTGAACTGGCGCATGGCTACGAGTTGGCCCCTATCTCTCGATACCATCTATGGTGGCGCGGAAACGGTCTGTCGTCGGGTGAGCGAGATGACAAATGGACGCTTTAGTATTACGCCCTATGCCGCTGGTGAGTTAGTCCCTGCTTTGCAGGTGATGGATGCGGTACAGGGGGGAACTGTTGAATGTGGCCATACGGCGAGCTACTACTACATCGGCAAAAACCCCACCCTAGGCTTTGCGACAACGATGCCCTTTGGCTTCACGGCTCAACAACAAAATGCTTGGCTCTATCAGGGCGGTGGACTAGAAGCGATGCAGAAGGTCTATAGCGATTTTAATATCATTAACTTCCCGGCCGGAAATACGGGGACTCAAATGGGGGGCTGGTTTAAGCGACAAGTGAACAGTCTGGCTGACTTGAATGGCTTGAAAATGCGTATTCCGGGGCTGGGAGGAACGATTATGGCCCAGATGGGGGTAAATGTGCAGGTGTTGCCCGGCGCGGAAGTCTATCTGGCCCTGGAACGAGGTGCGATCGATGCAGCAGAGTGGGTTGGCCCCTATGATGATTTGAAATTGGGGTTACATAATGCCGCTGAGTATTACTATTATCCCGGCTGGTGGGAACCTGGCGCGACCTTGGATGTGCTAGTCAATCGCTCAATGTGGGAGCGTTTACCGCCTGAGTATCAACAGGTGTTTGTGACGGCGACGGTGGAAGCCAATATGATGATGTTGGCCCAGTATGATGCCCTCAATGGTCAGGCACTACAGCAGTTGGTCGAGGAGGGAGCGGTGTTATCTGAGTTCTCTCAGGAGATTATGGAGCGCGGTGAGGAAATCAGTTTCGGGATTTATGAGGAGAATGCCCAAAATAATGCCTCTTTTCGAGAGGTGTATGAGAGTTGGTTGGCGTTCCGAGAGGTGGTCTACGGCTGGCATCAACTGAATCAGTTGAGTTTTATTCGCCATTCGTCTCGCGATCGCTCCTAGGAGGATTGGGGGGCGTTCTCAACTTTGGCAGCAGCAGCGTCGAGAGGGGGACGGAGACTGAGATAGAGCAATAGCCCCAGTAGAGGAGTTAGGGACACCGCCCAGAACAGTTTGCTATTGTTGAGTCCTCGTCGGGCCATGTCATCGCCGAGAAGAGCCGGAACAAGGGCGCTGAGGAGGCAAAAGTCGAGACTCATGACATGGATGAAGCGACTGGTTTGCCATTGTTGGCTGAAGTCGCTCCAATTGCCTTGAGTCAGGCCAAATCCTAGTAGGGCGATCGCGGCGATCGTCAACAGTCCCCCCAAAATTCGCGAGTCCCAAAATCTCAGAAATGGGTTCATTGGCCCTTCTAACTCAGGATTTGGCGATCGCAGGGCCAGATAGGGCAAAATGGCGAAAGCACCCACGCCAAAGGAGGCAGCAGCAAACACCCAAGCACCAATTTTTTGCCCCCGTCCGTCGGCAAAGAGCATGGCACCATAGGCGAAGGGAAAAATCCCCATAAGGTTAAATAGGGCGATGATGACCGGGTTAAGGCCCTCCCAGTTCCCCGAGGAGAGATTAACAATCAGATCCACGGTTTCGGGGCGATCGGGAGGCGCAAGCCCGAAGGCATAGCCGAGAAAGGCTAACCAAAGTACGGTAAAGAAGATGCGACGGGTCATGGGGGAATAGTGAATAGTGAATAGTGAATAGGGAATAGTGAATAGTGAATAGTGAATAGGGAATAGTGAATAGGGAATAGGGAATAGGGAATAGTGAATAGGGAAAAACCTCCCTCTTGCCTCTTGCCATCCCCTCCTGGGAGGGGCAGGGGTGGGTTCTGCCCTTTGCCTTTTGCCTCTTGCCTCTTGCCTCTTGCCTCTTGCCTCTTGCCTCTTGCCTTCCCCTCCTGGGAGGGGCAGGGGTGGGTTATGCCTCTTACCTCTTGCCTTTTGCCTCTTGCCTTTTGCCTTTTGCCTTCCCCCAATGAGAGGGGGTTGGCAACCGGATTTACTCCCATTCAATGGTTCCGGGGGGTTTGGAGGTGACATCGTAAACCACGCGATTGACTCCTGAGACTTCGTTGACAATGCGATTGGAAATCAGTTCGATGAAGTCATAATCTACCCGTGACCAATCGGCGGTCATGCCATCTTCACTGGAGACAAAGCGCAACACAATCGGATAAGCGTAAGTCCGTTGGTCGCCCATGACACCAACACTGCGAATCGGCAGCAGGACGGCGAAGGCTTGCCAGAAGTCGTGATAGATGCCGTGGCGGTTGATTTCTTGGCGTACGATGTAGTCGGCATCTCGTAAGATTTTCAGGCGTTCTGGGGTCACTTCTCCCAGAATGCGAATCGCTAGGCCCGGTCCGGGGAAGGGATGGCGGCGGACAATTTCTTCGGGGAGGCCGATGGAACGACCGAGGTTGCGAACTTCGTCTTTGAAGAGTTTTCGCAGGGGTTCGATCAGTTTGAATTGGAGGTCTTCAGGGAGACCGCCGACATTGTGATGGCTTTTGATTTTGACGGCGACTCGTTCCCCAGTTTTGGGATCTACGTTGGAGTCGGCGGACTCGATGACATCGGGATAGAGAGTTCCTTGGGCCAGATAGTCAAAGGGACCGAGGCGGCGAGATTCTTCCTCGAAGACGCGGATAAATTCATGGCCGATGCGACGGCGTTTTTCTTCGGGATCGGTGACACCGATGAGTTTTTCGAGGAAGCGATCGCGGGCGTTGACGTATTCGACGGGGATATGAAACTGATCGCGAAAGAGTTTGACGAGTCGTTCAGGTTCATATTTACGCATGAACCCTTGATCGATAAACATACAGGTGAGGTTGTCGCCGATGGCCCGGTGGAGTAAGAAGGCTAGGGTGGAGGAGTCAACGCCTCCAGACAGGGCCAGAAGCACTCGTTTGTCCCCGACGCGGGCGCGGATTTCTCGGATGGATTCTTCGACAAAGGCTTCCGTTGTCCAGGTGGGTTCACAGTCGCAGATGTGGTAGACGAAGTTACGAATGAGGGCTTGGCCACCGACGGAATGGACAACTTCTGGGTGGAATTGTACGCCGTAGATTTGGCAAGTGTGGTCGGCGATCGCCGCGTTGGGGGTATTATCCGTATGAGCGAGAATCTCGAAACCGTTAGGGAGACGCGTCACGGAGTCACCGTGACTCATCCACATGGTTGAGCCTTGTTCGACGTTGGTCAGCAGGTCTGTGGGATCATCGATATGGAGGGCGGCTTTGCCGTATTCGGCGAGATCGGCCCGTTCGACGGTTCCCCCGAGTTGGGTCACCATTAACTGCATTCCGTAGCAGACGCCTAAAATGGGAATGCCCAATTCCCAGATTTTGGGGTCACATTTGGGGGCGTTGTCGTCATAGACTGAGTTTGGACCACCTGAGAGGATAATGCCTTTAGGGTTGATGCGCTCTAAATCGGCGGCGCTGGTGCGATAGGACAACACCTCAGAATAGACTTCGGTTTCGCGAATGCGGCGGGCAATGAGTTCTGAGTATTGAGACCCAAAATCCAAAATCACGATGGTTTGACGTTGGGTATCCTGGGTGTCCGTGTCGAGTTGCGTGGGTTCTGGAGTCTGGGTTTGGGCAGTCATGGGTCGACAAGATGGGGAAGGGTGGCCGTGGAAACAACCACTCTACGGAAATGAATGGCTATCTCTGCGATAAGCACCTATTTTAAGGGCAAGTGGGTCATTTTTGCCAGGGCGATCGCGGCTCGATCATGGCTCGATTTCTCGATTTGGGGGCGATCGCATTCCGCCACAGTCCCTTTGGGGTCAATTCCTGTCTAATGGCGCTATCTTCTCTGTTTTGTTGCTATCTGAGACATTGATGTGTTTTGGAGACGTGTTTTTTGCGTTTTAAAACGACTCTATAAAAAGGCATAATAAAAAGACATATCAAAACATATCAAAAAACATACAAGTGTAATCCTAAGGTTAGCAAAAATGTTAATTGAGCGGTGATTGCGAAGAGATAAAACACGGTTCGAGGACGAAATACCGATAACATCAAGCCGATACTTTTTAGGTCAACAGTGGGTCCAAAAACCAGGAAAGCCAGTAAAGCACCACTGGTAAACATAGAGGCAAAGGATAAAGCAAAGAAAGCGTCAACTGTCGAACAAATCGAGACCACTAATGCGAGAACCATCATGGTCAAAATCGGCACAATTGTTCCTTGACCTAAATTAATAATGGTCTCCCGAGGGACAGCCGTTTGGATGATTGCCACAATCCCACTTCCCAAAACCAGGACACCTCCCAACTCACGAATTTCACGAATAATATTATCGACAAAAACCACAACTCGATTCGATTTTTGGGCCGTCCCTAATACTAACGTACTCAGATCTCCCCCCATGACGGCAGCGTTTTCTAAGGCTAAGGCTTGCCCAGTTCCCAGGAAATAGGTTCCCGATCCCAGCAACGGGGATGTGGATTCTGTGTCGGTTTTGGGGTCAGCCAGTTGTGGCATTGAACGTACTAACTTAGGGTGTAACATCGCTCGGATGTCTTTCTGAACACCAAAGATAACCCCGACGATGGTGGCAATAATCAGGGTTAAAATGACTCGCCAAATTACCATTTCCGGGCGATCGCGGAAAGCGACCCAGGTTGACCAAATGACAATGGGATTGATGGTGGGTGCTGCAAGTAAAAAACCGATGGCCACGGCTGAGGGAACCCCTTGGGCCAGCAGTCGCCGCGCCACTGGCACATTGCCACATTCACAAACGGGGAAGAGAAAGCCAATACAACTGCCAACTAAAGCGCCCAACACTGCGTTTCGAGGCATCATTGCCACTAATTTACGCTCGTTGACAAAGGCGAGTAAAGCACTTGATAGTAAAACACCTAAGAGCAAAAAGGGTAGGGCTTCAACGAGCAAACTAAAGAAAATTGTGAACGCGTAGTTGAGCTGATTCATATAGCAAAATTTGGTCTAAATTTGATCCCTGTATCTAACCTGTCTCTAACCTGTATCTAATCAGCTGCATCTAATCAGAGGCTTCGATAATCCCGCCGCCGAGTAACACATCCCCGTCATACCAGACGGCGGCTTGGCCGGGGGTAATCCCAAACAGGGGTTCATCAAACTTGACCTGAATCCGTCCCCCTTCTAAGGGAACTAGGGTGGCTTCGGCGGGACGAGTGCGATAGCGGACTTGGACTTGGGCGCGAACTGGGGCGGAGGGGGCGGCCATGGCCACCCAGTTGACCCGGTTGACGGTACAATCGGGATGATGAACACTGGCGCGATCGCCCACCACAACTTGATTACGCCCAGTATCCAACGCCACCACGTACAAGGGATGGGCCGCTGCAATCCCGAGGCCCTTGCGTTGACCAATGGTGTAGTTATGAATCCCCTCATGCTGACCTAACACCTTACCATCGAGGTCAACAATATCCCCTGGTTTCGGTGCCAGATATTTCTCCAGAAAGGTCTTCATGGACCCGTGGGACTCGACTAAACATAAATCCTGACTCTCCGGCTTCTCTGCTGTCAGGAGATTAAACTCAGCGGCGATGCGGCGAGTTTCTGATTTGGGATATTTCCCCAGAGGGAAGACACAATGGGCCAACACCTCTTGAGAGAGGTCATAGAGGAAATAGGTTTGGTCTTTTTGCCGGTCAACGGCCCGCAAGAGGCGATAGCGGCCGCTGTTTTCGTCAAAATCCACTTGGGCGTAATGCCCCGTGGCGATTTTGTCAACCCCTAATTCCTCACGGGCATAGTCAATCATGGGGCCAAACTTGACGGCCCGATTACATTGGGAACAGGGGAGAGGGGTGACTCCGGCACTATAGCCGGAGACGAGATAGTTAATAATGTTGTTTTCAAAGACTTCGCGGCTGTCCACCAGATGATGGGGAACCCCTAACTGTTCACAGAGTTCGGCAGCATCCACCATTCCTTCTGAGCAGCATTGACCTTTACCCTTCATCAGCCAAAGGGTCAATCCCACCACATCATAGCCTTCGTGGTGCAAGAGAGCGGCAGCGGTTGAGCTATCGACGCCGCCGGATAGGCCGACGACAACTTTTTTAGGGGAATGGGTCATAAGAGGCAAGAGGCAAGAGGCAAGAGGCAAAAGAAAAGACGTAGGGGCGTACGCTGGTCACTGAGCGATAGTCGAAGTGGTGGTTGTCCTACTTAATTCGCCTTTGGGATTTCGATAATGCTGTTTCTATGGTAACAAACCTTTGGGAGTGCTGGAGGGGGGTTAGGGCGATCGCTGTTGCCAGTCGTGGATGAGTTCGCGGACGACGCCATTCGTCCAGCCGAAGCCGATTTCGTTGGAACTGTAGCCGAAGAGGATTTCGTCGGAGACATCCGCTGAACATCGCTCAACATCGTATTTTTCCACAAGGGTTCCACTGTTCTCAAACTCGGTGACCACCACGTTGATGAATTTCTCCGTGAGACGGTCCGCCTCGTCGTGGTAGCCGTAGCGACGTAAACCCTTGAGGGCAAACAATTGTAGGGGTGCCCAGCCGAAGGGGGCATCCCATTGATTCCCGGAGATATGGGTACTGGTGAGAAGTCCGCCTTTGGTTTCAAATTTGGGCAGATTATCGACTAGGCGTTGGGCTTGTTCGGGGGAGGCGAGTCCGGCCCAGAGGGGCATAAAGGTGGTGACAAATTCGTAGCTTCCTCGGGTTTCGGTGCGGAAGTTGTAGTCGAAATATAACCCTATCTCTTCATTCCAAAGAAAACGATCAATTTCCTGTTGTCGGTTGTGGGCGTATTTCTTCCAGACTTCTACGGAGTCCCAATGTCCCATGAGATGGTGGATTTCGGCGATGTCTCGTTCCATCTGATAGAGGAGGACGTTGAGACAGACGGGGACGTAATGGATGATATCGGCACTAAAGGGACCAAAGCGGTTGGTGATATCAAAGCCTGATTCTCGCATGGCGCGATCGCCCTGATAAAACAGTTCGGTGAGACTATCGCTGTTGCGGTTATAGAACAAACTTAGGTCGTAGGCTTCAACGGGATAGTGGCGATAGTAGTCTCGCACTCGTTCGTAGTGGGTTCGTCCATGTTCGTCCCGTTCGGAGTTGACGACTTCTGGGGCGGGGGTGGTGACTCGGGTGTAATAGCGAGAGAGTCCGGTGGAGGAGTTGAGGTGGGGGGGGACCGTCCAGTAGAAATAATAGCGTTCTAGGGCCGGCAGCAGCGATCGCAGCCAATCGCGGTCTTCAGTGTAGGCAAACACTTCTAAGGCCCCCCGTGCCAATAACGGCGGATGAGACCTCTCTAACATATAGGATCGGTTGGCGTTTAAGACGGTTCCATAATGTTCAATCTCGTACACCAGTAAGTCCACGGTGTTCTGGGCCAAGTCCAGTTCTCCATCTCGCAATAGCCCTAAACCAATAAAGTAACTATCCCAGCCATAGAGTTCGTTAAAGCGTCCACCGGGAACGACGTAGGACTTGGGCAGATATAACAAACCATGTTCGTCGATCTGATCCATTTCTGGCGGCAGAATCCGTAGTTCAATCTGGGTGAGTTCGGAGGGGGGCAAAATCTCTTTTAATTCCGCTTGGACGAGATCGCGATCTTCCTGAGGCGAGATGTAGACAATCCAGGGAGAACCGGGGGGGCGATCGATTTTACTATCTCTGGCAGCTTCGAGGATGTGGGACTGGGTACGGGTGAGGGTGATCCAGGTGTCGCGGATGTAGTCGATAACCGGTTGTAGGCGGGGGCTGTTGGGGGGGAGGGGCATTTTAGTGAATAGTGAATAGTGAATAGTGAATAGTGAATAGGCAATAGTGAATCGGCAATAGGGGGGTTAGTCGGAGATCCAGAGGGCGATGGGAAAGTCGGCGAGGAGTTGGCCGACGCTTAGGGTGGTTTTGCGGGAGAGCGATCGCCCGGAGATGGCTTCAACCCAGGTTTGGGCGGCACTTCCGGGAATTTCTACAGCCGTGTTGCCCCAAACTTCGTCGCCGAGGGGGAATTGGCCGGGTTCGACGAGTTCTGTGCAGAAGCGGGGGGCGATCGCGATCGCTTGGGCCTCGCCTGATTTTCGCAGAAAGGCTACCACGCGATCGGCGTGTTTGCCGGTGACGCGTAGGGGACGATATTCGCCGCGATCGAATAACTCCCGGTATTGGTGACGGGTACTCAGCAGACGGTGAATACTAAATAGTTTAATTCGTCCATCGGTGGCGTTGTATTTGAGATCCGCTAACAGTCCCGGTAAATCGGCGGCGGCCCAGTTTTGTAAATCGTTGAGTAGTTGGGCTTGGCGGCCATAGTCTACAGGACGGCGGTTGTCGGGGTCGACTAAACTAAAGTCCCAGAGTTCGGTTCCTTGGTATAAGTCGGGAACGCCGGGGGCGGTGAGTTTCAAGAGGGTTTGAGAGAGGGAGTTCAGCATCCCATAACTGGCGATTTTTTGTTGGAAGGGACGGAAGGCGGCGAGAAACTCGTTGTCATCGCCGTCGGCGAGAACTTGGCGGACAAACTCCACAAAGGCCTCTTCGTAGTCGGTGTCGGGCCGTAGCCAGGCGGTGTGGACTTTGGCTTCGCGAACGGCTTTGACGACATATTGTTCGACGCGATCGCGGACTTCCCCTAAGTCATAGGGATCGAAGGGAAACACCCCGACGAGGGTTTGATAGAGGAAATACTCGTCATTGGTATCGGGACTTTCGGAGTCCTCCTGGCGACGCTTTTGGTTGATTTGCTTCCAACTGACGACGGCGGCTTCCCACTCGTCGGGAAGTTCGGAGAGGACATTGAGACGTGCCCGCATATCCTCGCTGCGTTTGGTGTCGTGGGTGGAGGAGGCGTTCATGGATTCGGTCCAGTAGGTGGCCTGTTGTTGGTTGAAGCCATGAAACTCCGAGAGGGTAATGCCAAAGCGGCCGGGACAGCCGCCCACTTCGTTGAGGGAAATGAGGCGATTATAGATATAGAACAGGGTATCTTCGACTCCTTTGGCCATCAACGGCCCGGAAAACTGTTGCATTCGCATTACGAAATGGGTCCATTGGGCTTTTTCCGCCTCACTCATGTCTTCGTCATAGTCTAATAGCCATAACTTTTCGATGAAACTCAGTTCGTTTGCTAGTTGGGGTTTTTGCCGTTTGGCGGCCTGAACGGCCCGTTCAATGTGGCTGCGATCGCGGCGATTTAAGCCGGCTGGGGTGATATAGGTACGATAGATGGGAAACACCACCAACAGTTCTTGAATAGCCCGTCGTAAGCCGCCTAGGGTAAAGTCACTAGCATAGCGATATTGGCTGGCCAGTTGTTTGAGGAAGTTGGCTAGATTTTCCACATCTCCGGCGAGATTGGTTTCGGCAATCAGCCGTTTACAGTGAACTTCTAATTCATGATAGGACCGCCATTGCCCAGAAAAGCGTTGATAAATACGGGTAAAAGCGGCTTCGTTGGCGGTTTGGCAAAAAAGATTGTTGACGTTATAAAGAAAGTCGTAGCCTGAGGTGCCTTGAATCGCCCAATCTTCTGGGAGAGTTTCGTTTCCTTCTAGGATTTTTTCGACGACAACATAGGTGTCGCCGAGGTGTTCTGAGAGGCGATCGAGATATTGTTTGGGGTCATAGAGTCCATCAATGTGATCGACGCGAACTCCTTGGAATGAGCCATTCTCGACTAATTCCTTGATATAGCTATGAGTGAGGTCGAAAACTGTTTCTTCTTCAATGCTGACACAAATCAACTCGTTGATGGTAAAAAAGCGGCGATAGTTGAGTTCTTCTGCCCCCACTTTCCAGAATGCAAGACGAAAGTATTGATTTCCCAAAATCCGATCTAAACTATCGAAACTATCGGGATCGCCGACGGTTCCGTTAAAGGTTTCGACGTTGCGATCGATAAAGGTGCGAATTTCCGGATTCGATTGATACAGTTCCCAAATCAACCCTTTTACAAAGGCTGCTTGGTCTTTGTATTGACGTTTTTCAGTTTCTGTGATAGCCCCTTTGAGAAGATAGAGAACTCCCAACAATTTAATAAAATCGGGATGTTCACGTCCCAGAAGTCGCCGCAGTTCCCCTAAATTGTGGGTGAGAAGTTCCGTGTAAGACTCAATGCGGAGGGGGAATCTCAACTGATAATAATTGATGCTTAATCCAGATTCACTATACTCAAGTTTGAGTTCGCCGTTTTCGAGACATTGTCCGTAAAAGTTCCCCAGAAATGGGGCAAGAATTTTACCATTAATGTCGCGATCGGGATGTTCCCATTGAATGTCAAAAAAGTGATAGTATTCGGAGTTGGTTCCGTATTCTAAGACATCGATAAGAAAGGGATTATTGCTGTCATAGGCCATGTGGTTGGGGACAATATCTTGCAGCCAACTCATTTCATGGTCATGGAGGGTTTGGATGAGGCTGTCAAAGGATTCGGGACTGCCGAGTTCGGGGTTTAAGACTCGGGAATCGACGACATCGTAGCCGTGGGTACTGCCGCTACGGGCTTTAAAGATTGGCGAGGCATAAATCGTTGAGATACCCAGATTATGGAGATAATCAACAATTTCTCGGGCGGCATCAAAGCCAAAATTAGGGTTGAATTGCAGGCGATAGGTAGCGATGGGTGGAGTCATGGTTTTTTAAGGCAAAAGGCAAGAGGCAAAAGGCAAAAGAAGGGAATAGGGAACGGGGAACAGGGAACAGGGGGGAACCCACTGCTAGTCCCTCCTAGGAGGGAAAGGCAAGAGGCAAAAGAAGGGAAATTACTGGATTTATGTTTCGTAGAGTACGACGGTTAGGGGGGGGATTTTGATGGATTCGCTACCTTTTAGAGTTTGGGGGGCGGTTGGCCCGGAACCTTGCCAAATGGAATCACTCGAATCGAGGGTTTTCGTCCAGGTTTGAGTGGGGTGGGTTTGAGTGGGGACTGGGGGGGATTGAATGGGGCTGTCGCTAAAGTTAAATATAGCCCATATTTTCTGATTGTTGCGAGATTGGTGAACGCTAAACCAGCGAGATTCGTTGTTATATTGGGTTTGGATTTGTTGGCGATCGCCCGGCTTTAATGCCGCCTTGGTTTTGCGTAATTCGATTAACCTTTGATAGAAATTAAGTAAGACTTGATGATGGTCATGTTCCCGTTTATGCCACTTGAGCGTTGACGTTTTCAAGGTGTCCAGGCTGGCGGCATCGGGTGGGGTTCCGCTGGCGTGGAAGGCTTCAAATTCTCGTTTGCGGCCTTGGCGGACGGCTTCAACTAAGTCGGGATCTTGGTGGTCGATAAAATAGAGAAAGGGCGAGTCTTCGCCATATTCTTCGCCCATAAATAATAGTGGGATTCCGGGATTGAGAAGGGTGGCGGCGGCGGCGAGTTTGAGGGCCTCGAAGGATACCAGTTGGGAGAGACGTTCCCCTAACATTCGGTTGCCAATTTGGTCGTGATTTTGATTGCAGATGACAAATTGGGCGGGGGGGCGATCGCGGGCATCGCTGCCGTGAAATCGCTTACGGTGTTGGGAATAGGTCCATTGATAGACAAAACTATCCTGCCAGGCGGTGGCCAGTTGTTGGCAACTGCCAAAGTCTTCGTAATAGCCCTGTTGTTCGCCGGTTAACAGGGTATGTAAACTATGGTGGAAATCGTCACTCCATTGGGCATCCATTCCCAGGCCATCTTCTGAACGAGGGCGGATAATACGGACATCGTTGAGATCGCTTTCGGCGATGAGATAGCGAGGATAGGTGGCGGTTTGATTGAACTCGGCCAGGCGATCGCTCAATTCCCCTAAAATATGTTTGGCCCCACCGTCGTAAATAGCATGAATGGCATCGAGACGTAAGCCGTCGAAATGATACTCCCGTAGCCAATAGAGGGCGTTTTCGATGACAAAATTGCGGACTCCATCGCTATAGGCATCATCGAAGTTAATGGCCCCACCCCAGGGGGTTTGGTATTTTTCGGTGAAATAGGGGCCAAAATCGCGGCTGTAGTTCCCTTCTGGGCCAAAGTGGTTATAGACGACATCCAGAATCACGGCTAATCCCGCTTGGTGGGCGGCGTTGACGAGGGTTTTGAGGCCGTCGGGGCCGCCGTAGGAGTTCTGAACCGCAAAGGGATAGGCCCCATCGTAACCCCAGTTTCGCTGGCCGGGAAACTGAGAGACGGGCATGATTTCGATGGTGGTAATTCCCAGGGCTGTTAAGTCCCTTAGCCGGGAGATGGCCGCCTCGAAGGTTCCTGCGGGGGTGAAGGTGCCGATATGGAGTTCGTAGATCATCGACTCGTCTAGGGGAATCCCTCGCCAAGCCTCATCTTGCCAGGAAAAGGCCCCGTGATCGACGACGGCGGAGGGGCCATGAACTCCCTCGGGTTGAAGGTGGGCCATGGGATCGGGGCGGAGGCGATCGCCGTTGAGACGATACTGATAGCGGGTTCCTGGGGGAATGCTATCGAGACTGGCCCGCCAATAGCCCCAGTCATCTTGTTCGAGGGGATATGATTGTTCCTGGGGAGTTAGGATTTCTAAGGTGACTTGATCTAACGTTGGCCCCCACAGGGAAAAGTCACAGCGATCGCCACCTAAATAGATTGCACCAATAGTCATGTTTACGTTACCCATTTACGTTACCCATTTACGTTACCCATAGAACGCACAAAATCAGACCCGTTGTAATAACACCGTGGAACGGGATTCAACCTCTAAGGTGTCAGACCCACTATAGCGACTGCCATGGTCAACCAAGGTCGGTTTTGTTGTATCTAAAACAACACACCAAATTGACTCTTGTAGCCGTGGGGGAAGGTGGAACGTCAAAGGTTCATGATGGGCGTTAAAGAGTAACAAGAAACTATCATCCACAATCCGTTCTCCCTGTTTGCCTCGGGCGGGAATTGCATCTCCATTCAAAAAGACGGCGATCGCCTTCGCAAACCCTTCTTGCCATTGTTCTTCATCTACCTCTTCTCCATCGGGGTTAAACCAGCCCAAATCTACAACATCTGAGCCATAAATGGGTTGTCCTTGAAACCATTTGCGGCGACGGAACACCGGATGATCAGCCCGGAATTGAATCAATTGTTGGGTGAATGTAAGAAGATCGGCATTGGCATCCTGTAAGTCCCAATCTAACCAAGCTAATTCATTGTCTTGACAATAGACATTGTTGTTTCCCCGTTGAGTTCGCCCCAATTCATCACCACTCACCAGCATTGGCACACCCTGAGACAACATTAATGTTGTCAAAAAGTTGCGTCGCTGGCGATTGCGCAACGCGAGTATTTCGGGGTCATCTGTTGGACCTTCAACACCACAATTCCATGACCGGTTATGACTTTCTCCATCTCGATTATCTTCGCCATTTGCCTCATTGTGCTTCTCGTTATAACTGACTAAATCATTAAGCGTAAAGCCATCATGGGCGGTGACAAAGTTAATACTAGCACTCGGACGACGACCGTTGAATTTATACAAATCAGAACTGCCCGTGAGACGATAGGCAAACTCCGCTAGAGTTCCATCTTCGCCCCGCCAAAAGTCTCGTACGGCATCACGGTAACGACCATTCCATTCTGACCAAAGTAGGGGAAAATTACCCACTTGATAGCCACCATCAGCAATATCCCAAGGTTCAGCAATGAGTTTCACTTTCGAGAGGACGGGATCTTGATGAATGATATCAAAGAAGGCCGCCAAACTATCCACTTCATAGAGTTCTCGGGCTAAGGCAGAAGCCAAGTCAAAGCGGAAGCCATCGACGTGCATTTCTAACACCCAATAGCGCAAACTGTCCATAATCAGTTTGAGAACTTGGGGATGGCTGACGTTGAGGGAATTGCCACAACCTGTGAAGTCCATGTAATAGCGGAGATCATCTTCAACGAGGCGGTAATAGGTGGCATTATCGATGCCACGAAAACATAACGTTGGTCCGAGATGGTTGCCTTCGCCAGTATGGTTGTAAACCACATCTAAAATGACTTCAATTCCCTCAGCATGGAGGGCTTTTACCATTTCCTTAAATTCCCGAACCTGATCTTGAGGATTTTCGCTGGCACTGTAACCACGGTAGGGGGCAAAATAGGCGATGGAATCATAACCCCAATAGTTGGTTAAGCCCGTTTCCGCTAAATGTCCCGGTTGGGAGACAAAATGATGAACCGGCATCAATTCCACAGCCGTGATTCCCAGGGATTTGAGATAACGAATTGCCTCAGGATGGCCTAGCCCCCGATAGGTTCCTCGCAGTTCCGGGGGAATATCCGGGTGTTGGCGGGTGAAGCCTTTGACGTGCATCTCGTAGATGACGGTTTCTTGTTCCGGGATGTTGAGGAGGCGATCGCCCTCCCAATCGAAGGACTCATCGACGACAATGGCTTTAGGAATCCACTGGGCATCGTCGCGATCGTTGAATGAGAGATCCTCATCGTCATCCTCCCAGCAGTAGGCGAAGATCGCCTCATCATAGCCAATTTGTCCATCTAAGGCTTTGGCGTAAGGATCGATGACCAGTTTGTTGGGATTGAAGCGATGACCTTGTTCGGGTTCAAAGGGGCCATGAACTCGGAAGCCGTAGCGTTGGCCAGGTTTGATGTCAGGGAGATACCCATGCCAGTTATAATTCTCGATTTCCGTTAAAGGAACCCGAGTTTCCTGGCCGAGTTCATCGAACAAGCACAACTCAACCTGAGTGGCATTTTCGCTATAAATAGCAAAGTTGGTTCCTTGGCCATCCCAGTACGCTCCCAAAGGATAGGGTTCACCGGGCCAGATTGGCATATCCATACAAGTTATCGTGTCGGTCTCGTCTATCGGTTGCGGGAGTTTTGTCCCTTGAGGGCTAATATATCCTAAGTCTTCAAACTCTGTGCAGTAATCTGTGCAGTTAAGCCTAAGAGATTCTCCCTGGGATGAGTTTTCTGGTTCTGTCCCCGTTTTATTCTGGTTTTGGACTATGTATGTTCTTCGACGTGGCTGGCTGAAGTTGCCCTGTTTGAGCCTGATTGGGATGTTGCTGGTGTCTGGGGGGGCGATCGCCCAAAATCCTGCTTCGATACAGGTTCTCAGCCAAGCTGAGCGTCCCTGGATTGATGTTCCGCCCCCCCTCGAAGTCCCCGAGGTTCCGCCACCCAGCCGGGAGACGGAAGCGACGATTCGTTATTTAGTCTATGTCAACAGCCGCAGTTCTGAACGTTTGCAACAGATTCGCCGTCTCAATCCTGAAGCGGGGTTTGGTCTGTTTCAGGGAGAACAGATTATTCAGGCGGGACTGTTCCGCCAACGTGGGGCCGCCGAGAGGCGATCGCGACAACTAGCCGAACAGGGAATTTCCTCCCAAATCGCCGCCGTTACGGTTCCGGATCAATCCCCCTTCAATGGGAGTAATGCCCGTAATGGGTCCTATTATGTGGTGATTCCCGGTTCCGAGGGGACTCTCGATGAAGCCATGGCCACGGTTCAAGCTAATGTGAATCCCGGAACTAGGATTCAACGGCGCGATCGCCCCCGAGGACTGCATCTGGCGATCGGACCGTTCCGAGATCGGGAGATGGCCCAACGGTTGAGCGATCGCCTTCGCGGCCGAGGATTATCCCAAACCCGAGTTCACTATGATCCCGAGTAAAAACTGAAGATACCGCCTCTTGACATAACAGCGGTAGCCTGGCCCTAGCCTGCAATCTTTGAGCACGCTCCCATCTATCTCAATGATGGCCGCTTGATGATGGCCGACTTGATGGCCGACTGTATCAGCTTGATGTCCTGTAGTTCCCTAGACAACTATGATTCACAGACTAAAGACACTTCTAGTCAGTCTCCTGGCCATCGCGATCGTGATCGCGATCCCCCTCCTCTCGATTCAACCCTCGATTTCCGTTGAGTTCAATCCCCCCGATCGCGGAACGCCAGAACAAGTTGATGGAGGCGGGACTCGTTTCCGGGACTTCGCGCAACCCGGCGATCGCATGATTCCCATTTTTGTCAATGACCAAGAACTCGAATGTCCTCTCAGTGCCATCTTACCTCCAGAAAATTACGGTCTAACCCGTCAGGCTTATCCCACGATTTTCTATCACACGCCCCCAGTTGAGGGGATGGAGGTCATTTTCAGCCTGCGGGATGCTCAAGAGCGACTGGTGTACCAAACTCGCTACCTAACCGGAGATGAACATGGAACTTATGGCTTACCGATTCCTGCTTTTGTGAATATCCCACCTCTGGAACTCTATCAAGGCTATGTCTGGACGGTGGAGTTACCGAAGTTTGACGCCAGTGTCTCGGGGACGATTGTCCGAGTCAATACAACGGAAAGTTTCGATGAAGAGTTCGCCGCCGCCTCAGCTGAGGAACGTCTGCAACTGCTGGCCGATGCCGGACTTTGGTACGATATGCTCGACCAACTGGCTCAACTTCATCGCGATCGCCCCGACGATCCCCAGTGGTATGATCTCTGGACCGAGATTGCCGAAGCCGCTGAGTTGATGAAAGTGGGGACAAAACCCCTACTCTAGCCCCTAATCTTCACCCCTTTGTCCTCATGCTGACCTGGGAACGGGTTGTTAAATTTAGCCATCAGTACGGCCGTGATCTCGGGGTGTGCGATCGCGCCTGGGTGGAAATTGACCTCGAAGCCTTGGCCGAAAATGTCCGTCATCTCAAGGCGCTTTTAGCCCCCAAAACTGAGTTCATGGCCGTTGTCAAGGCTGATGGCTATGGACATGGGGCGATTCCGGTGGCTGAGACGGTCTTGGCCGCCGGTGCAAACGCTTTGGCCGTCGCAACCGTGGATGAGGGGATAGAACTGCGTCAAGGGGGAATTACAGCCCCAATTCTGCTGTTGGGGGCTAATCCGAGTCCCCAACATATTCAGTCCCTAGTCCGCTGGAACTTGGAACCGACTCTGTGCGATCTCGACCATGCCAAGATGATCTCAAAGATGTTGGCCCGCCCATTGTCCCAGTCTACAGACGAGGTAACCGTTGCACCGCTTCGGGTTCATGTCAACTTAGATACAGGAATGTCCCGCCTCGGGGTACCTTGGACGGAGGCGGTTTCACTGCTACAGGAGCTTCAAGGATTACCTCATTTGCAATTGGCGAGTCTCTACTCTCACTTCGCCACCGCCGATGACCCAGATCCCCGGACGATGCAGCAACAACAGCAGCGGTTTGAGGCGGCGATCGCCCAACTACACGCCGCCGGAATCCCCCTCCCCAAACTGCATTTCGCCAATTCCGCCGCCACCCTCTGCAACCGAGCCAGTCACTATGATCAAGTGCGGGTGGGGTTAGCCTTGTATGGCCTCTATCCTGCCCCTCATCTGCGATCGCAAGTCAAGTTACGGCCCGTCTTACAAGTCAAAGCCCGCATCACCCAAGTTAAAACCATTCCCCCCGGAACAGGAGTGAGTTATGGCCATCGCTTTGTCAGCCAACGGCCAACCCGCCTAGCGGTGGTGGGAATCGGCTATGCTGATGGGGTTCCCCGCCTCTTATCGAATCAGCTACAGGGTCTGCTCAACGCTGGCGGACAGGTTAGGCGCGTTCCCCAGGTGGGATCGATTACCATGGATCAACTCATGTTCGATGTGACGGATCTCCCGGATGTCAAGGTCGCCGATGTGGTGACGTTACTGGGAAGCCTCGGAGACGAGTCCATTTCCGCCGATGACTGGGCTAATCAACTCGGAACCATCTCCTGGGAAATCCTCTGTGGCTTTAAACACCGCCTACCTCGGGTGCAAATTCGACCCCACTCGGGGAACCAAACCCCGATAGATTCATTCAATGACCCCCACCTGGCATTTGCCGAGGTGGAGGAGTGACCGGAGATAACCCGGTCGTAGCTGCGAATAGGCCATCAAGGTGCATACGGCAACACGTCCGGTTGCTTCTCTAAACCGGATTATCTGTAAGGCCCTGGAATCTCAGGGAGTGGGATCAGCCCAGACACACCGTATGTACTGGCTTAAGAGACCTGTAGTTTGGGAATTATCTTCC
>LJZT01000048.1 GCA_001314905.1 Phormidium sp. OSCR | reverse complement strand
ACGCTGAAACCTTTACTAGGCAGTACACCAGTCCAATGCTTCACCCCCAACCCGGAAGACTCGTTCTCTACCTCAAACAAAACCCCTACAAGATAAGCCTAGGAGGGGTGCCCGCAGGGCGGGGTGGGTTCTTCCCTGTTCCCTGTTCCCTGTTCCCTATTCCCTATTCCCTATTCCCTATTCCCTATTCCCTATTCCCTACTCCCTATTCACTATTCCCTATTCACTACTCCCTATTCCCTATTCCCTATTCCCTATTCCCTATTCACTATTCACTATTCACTATTCACTATTCACTATTCACTATTCACTATTCACCCATGCTTTTCCACCTTATCCTAGACCCTTTGCAATATGGTTTTATGCAGCGATCGCTCATCATTGCCATTTGTGTCGGTCTCGTTTGCGCCCTGGTTGGCAGTTATTTGATGGTACAACGATTAGCCCTTCTCGGTGATGCCATTAGTCATTCCATTGTCCCAGGACTGGCGATCGCGTTTCTGTTCGATGTCAACATTCTCATAGGTGCCTTTATTGCTGGCGTTCTCAGCACGATTTTAATTACTTGGATTCACACGCGATCGCCCATCAAAGAAGATGCTGCGATGGGCATTGTATTCTCCGCTTTTTTCGCCCTGGGTATTACCTTGATCACGATTATTCAAAAGGATACCAAAATCGACCTTATGCACTTTTTATTTGGCAACATATTAGCCGTGAGTGCCAACGATGTCCGAGACACAGCCTTAATTACTATTTTTATTATTATTGCGATCGTTGCACTCTACAAAGAATTACTCTTTTATAGCTTTGACCCCCAGGGCGCACAAGCCGCCGGACTCCCTACCAACGCCCTCAACTTCGGCTTAATGGTACTCATCGCCCTCACCGTCGTCGCCAGCCTCAAAGCCGTCGGTGTCATCCTCGTCATTTCCCTCCTCATCACCCCAGGCGCCACCGCCTACTTACTGGTTCCCCGACTTCACCATATCATGCTGCTTGGGTCCGGTCTTAGTATCGTCTCTAGCATTGCGGGAATGTACCTGAGTTACTACTATAACCTTCCCTCAGGTCCTGCGATCGTTCTGGTTATTACTGGGTTCTTCTTTCTCAGCCTCCTTCTCAGTCCCCGCCATGGTCTCCTCGTTCAAGGGTTCAATTTTTCAAATAAAAAATAATAAAAATAAGCTTATTTTTATGAGCCTTTAACTTTCATGAAAATCCTTAAATCCCCAAATTTGAATTTCCAAATTTCATAGTAGTAACCCATTAGGTGAGCAATAGTCCTAAAGAGGTAATGACGCGTTGTAGTGGTGAATAAAGTTCCACAGGAAGCCAATGTGATTGCGGAGACTCTTGGAGAAGGCTAAGCTGCGTCTGACAAAGCGTGAAACCCTTTGCCTGAGGGTATTGTTGAACCGCTCAATGTAACTGGTCTTGCCGCTCGACTTACTGACGACCCGGTGTCGTTTGCTGGGTAGCACCTGCCGATAAGCCTCCCAGGCATCAGTGTAGATCACAGCACATTGCCGATAGACGTTGGGTAAGGAATCCCAGAGTTTTTGCGCACTTTCGGCAGAGCGAAGACCGACATAAGCACCGATCATCTCGCGGGTCTCAGCATCGAGAGCTAACCAGACCCATTGTTTGTTGCCCTTGTGGTCTACAAACGACCAAAGTTCGTCACATTGCACCGTCAGCCGCCCTTTTTTTTTGGGCTGACAGCGACTTGCCTCCGGGTCTGGGCGGCTTTACCGTTGACATAGTCTTGTGACATAGTCTTGCAGCCATTGTTCAGACACCTGAACCGCCCCAGCAATTCCAGCCATCGGGATGCGTTCTAGCAAGAGCCAGTCAATGAGTTCGCGAGTCGGGGTGTCAATGACCTTGTTGGTTGGGTTTTTAACAAACTGACGACCACAGTTGCGGCACAGATACCGTTGCTTGCCCGTCTGGATGTGGCCATTTTTGACGGTTCGCTCAGAATCGCAATCAGGGCAGTGAGGCATGGGGGTTGTTGCATCGCTTCATGATCATCGTGACAAATCCATCATTACCCCTAGAGTTCTACTAATCTGCCAAACTCCCCATTCACCCTACAACCAATCCCCGTAGCGTCTCACGCGGATCGTCAAACGAGGACGAAGAAGACTACAATATCGCTCGATTAACATTTCATGACCGACGAGCTTCTATGACTCTGACTCGCTCCTCTGGCATCCCCAAACGACGCCGACTCATACGGCTGCTCTGGGTTGCTCTCACCCTCACCACCCTCCTACTCACCCAACTCCCCAGCCTAGCCCGACAAGACCTGGCCAGCGCCCCTCAATACGAATTTCGTGGCGTTTGGGCCGCCTCCGTCGTCAACATCGACTGGCCCTCTAGCCCCAACCTTAGTACCCAACAGCAACAAGCGGAACTCATCGGCATCCTCAACCGGATGCAACAACTCAACCTCAACGCCCTAATTCTACAAATCCGCCCCGCTGGGGATGCCCTCTACTACTCCGACACCGAACCCTGGAGTTATTGGCTCACCGGACAACAGGGACGACCCCCTAGTCCCTTCTACGATCCCCTAGAATTTGCCATTGAGGAAGCTCACGCCCGCAATATCGAACTGCACGCCTGGTTTAACCCCTATCGCGCCAAACTCGGCGGTAGCTATGACCTGGCTGCCAACAATATGGCTCGCCAGTACCCCCAATACGCCTATTCCTATCGCAACCTGATTTGGATGGACCCCGGGGCGAAAGAGATTCAAGATCGCGCCTATGATGTCATCATAGATGTGGTCAACCGCTACAGTATCGATGGGGTTCACCTCGATGACTACTTCTATCCCTATCCAGAACCCGGCGTTGAGTTCCCCGACGATGATACCTATGGGGAATACCGTAAAAATGGCGGCACCTTAAGTCGAGATAATTGGCGGCGGGATAATGTCAATCGTTTGGTGCGTCGCCTCTACGACGGCATCAAAGCCGCTAAACCGCAGGTTAAATTTGGCATTAGTCCTTTTGGCATCTATCGCCCTGGCCAGCCGGCGGGGATTGAGGGAATGGATCAGTTTGCACAAATCTATGCTGACCCCAAACTCTGGCTCGAACAAGGCTGGGTCGATTATATGGCGCCGCAACTCTACTGGCGCATTGACCCTCCCCAACAGAGTTATCCTCGTTTGCTCGATTGGTGGCTTAGTCACAATCCCTACCGTCGTCATATTTATACTGGCAATTATCTCAGTCGCCTCAATGATAGTGATTGGCCGCTTAGTGAATTTCTGCGTCAGGTGGATATCTCCCGGCGTTCAAGTTCCCGAGATTCCTTGGGTAATATCTTCTTCAGTGTCAAGGTCTTTATGGAAAACCGGTTTGGGGTGAACGAAAGCTTCCGATCGCGCCTCTACTCTACCCCAGCCCTGATTCCCCCTATGCCCTGGCTCGATAGCCAAGCGCCCGAGGCACCCCAAGGGGTCGAAACCACCGCCCATCATATCCATTGGCAACCCCAATACTCCGAGGACGTGCGATCGCTGGCCCTCTACAAACGCCAGAACCGCCACTGGCAGCTCCAACAGGTCCTTTCCCGCAACCAAACCGAGGTAGAGGTTAGCCCAGGACGCTACGCCCTACGAACCGTCGATGCCCTCTCCAACCAAAGTGACCCCGTAGAAATCACCATCACCCCCTAACCCCCTAACCCCCATATCTTGCCTCCCCTCCCAGGGGAAGCAAGACATAACCCACTATTAACTATTAACTATTAACTATTCACTGTATTAAGCCGTTTCATCGCAGACATCGAGATCGCGATTAAAGATATCGATCGCCTCGCGACAACAACGTTTCAACTTCTCTTGCATCTCCACAACCGGCTCCTTCCGACCCACAAAATGCCACTGTTCCACCGTAGACAAGCGCCAGAGACGACCTAAACCACTAAACCCAGCCGCTTCCAAACCGATCGCCCGCACCTCAGTATCCACCGCATGAAAGCGGATCTGAATCAAAATACTGCGACAATGACAGCGGAAACTATAGCCGGGAAAATGAAAACTGATATCAATCGAATCAGGATCTAACATCTCCCGCGTTTCCGCATCATCGGTCCAAGGCTTGAGATCCGAGCGTAAATCGGGAAACTCCGTCTTAAACAAGTTCACCACCGCCGCAATCTTGCTGGCAATGCGGAAATCCTTAGCTTGTTCGGCTGCATTCAAGGTCAATCCCCCCTTGCTCAACGTTATGCCTTCGCAGCACCCCATAATGAGTGAGTGCTACCTTTGCTTAACTTTAGCGTAACGAGACAGACGCAACGTTCTCTGGGAACGTTGCGCCATCAGATCTCCCTAGAACACAGCCTGTCGACATCATCTTGAGCGTCCCCTAACCCCCCAGATGATCGCCAGCCTGAGCGTGCCAACGTACCGTTTCATCAGGATCATCGAGGAGAGAGCGCACCACTGCGATCGCCTCAGGCTGCTCAAAATTGCCTAACCCCAGGGCGATCGCCTGACGAACCCGAGCCAATTCCCGGTGAGGCGGTTCACTGCACCACCAGCGAATCAACGCCTGGCCCGCCTGAGGTTTCAACTGGGGCTGACTCACCTGAGACAGAACCCGGATGGCTTCGAGACAAACCCGAGAACTCGGTAAACTCAACGCCATGGCTAAATTAGCAATCGTCCCAGGATGATTAATCCATCCTAAAGCCCGTACCAGTTCCAACTGGAGCGGAATTGGCGTGTGGGGCGATCGCAGACAGCGGCCTAGGCCCTCAATAGCCTCAACCGTTCCCAGCCGAGACAGCGCGATCGCCGCCTGCTGACTCACCCCAAAATCCAAATCCAGGAGTCGTTCCCGCAGCAACGCCACAACATCCACCTCCGGGGCTAATTCCTCAATCAAACCGTGCTGTAACCCCAAAGCAATCGTTGCCAACCGGCGGACTTGCGCCGACAAATCCGTCACTCCCGCCAACACCGGCGTGAGGATACGGGGATGGCGATCGCAAGTTAACACCGCCAACACCTGAGCGCGGACTTCCTCATTCGGATCATCCCAAAACTCAACCACCCGATCAATGGCATCGCGATGACGGATTTGAGCCAGAGTGCGAATCGCCAACAGACGCCAGCGTTCCTCCTCTAATAACCGATTCAGCGGTGCGATCGCCTCGGACCCCAAATTCGCCAACGTACGAGCCGCCATTCCCTTAACATCCTCATCCGTCGTCGCACTCGTCAGCAAATCCACCAACACCGTCAACGCCTCCTGAGAGGGGAACTGGCCAATAATCTGAGCCGCAAACCAAGCCAACTCATCATCCTCAGGGTGCGATCGCAACAACGCCAACGTCCCCTGCAACGCCGGCCAACCATAACTCGGCAACCGCTTCGCCGCATCCCAGCGTTCCTGGAAATCTCCCACCTCCAGCAACTCCAAAAAAGCCATTAGCGTTTGCGAGAACTCACCCCCCCGGTCTAAATCTGAGCGGTCTAAATCTGAGCGATCCGAGTCTGACCAGCTCGAATCTGGCATAGCCGAGGTATTGACACCCGAGTGACGAGACGAAAGAAAAGTCATAAAACTGGGGGAATCCAAACAGTGAACCGGACAAATGAATCATCCAAGACTACCTTGACTCAAACTCACCAGACCTGCCAGGGCTATTTCAGGCTATTTTGCCCCGTTTATGTATAAAGCGCATTATTCTAATGCACAAATTAAAATAAATACCTTTTTTTGTAGCTAAACATACGAAACCGTCACAAAACTTCTTCTAACGTTAGAGCCAATTGCAAATATCCCAAGACCCAGATATCTCATCTGTGAAAAACACAAGCCACCATCAACTACCCTTTTGCCCAAAACGCTTTACCCAAAAAGCGTAGCCACCCTAAAAACCCTAAACCTGTTAGCCAGCTAATCCATGTAAAGCCCATAAAAAACCCGCCAACCTCAATTCAAAGCCTGTTTGTCCTAACCCACTCTGCCAGTAGCTCCTAAAAAAAAGACATCATGACTCCCTCCGCCGCCGCACCAACCAAACTCAACAAATTCGAGAAATACAAAGTCGAAAAAGATGGCTTAGCCGTCAAATACGAACTCAAACAGTTTAGCGAACTCGGCTGGGAAGCCCTAGACGAAACCGACCTAGTTCATCGTCTCAAATGGCTAGGCATCTTCTTCCGGCCCGTCACCCCCGGTCAATTCATGCTGCGGCTGCGCATTGCCAACGGCATCCTCAACGCCGAACAACTGCGTGTCCTGGCCAGCATTGTCCAACGCTATGGCGACGACGGCAGTGCCGACATTACCACCCGGCAAAACCTGCAACTGCGCGGCATTCGCTTCGAGGACTTCCCCACCATCTTCGAGCAACTGCAACAGGCCGGCCTCACCAGCATCCAGTCCGGCATGGACAACGTTCGCAACATCACCGGGTCCCCCGTCGCCGGCATCGATGGCGCCGAATTTATCGACACCATCCCCCTCTGTCAAGCCATCCAGGATGCCATCACCAACCACGGAACCGGCAACCCCGAGTACACCAACCTACCCCGTAAATTCAACATTGCCGTTGCCGGAGGCCCCGACAACTCCGTTCACGCCGAAATCAACGACATCGCCTACGTTCCCGCCTTCAAAGACAGTCACTTTGGCTTCAATGTCCTCGTCGGCGGCTTCTTCTCCGCCAAACGTTGCGAAGCCGCCATTCCTCTCAACGCTTGGGTCACAGACAATCAACTAGCCGACCTCAGTTGTGCCATCCTGCGCGTCTTCCGCGACCATGGGTCTCGGGCCAACCGGCAAAAATCACGGTTGATGTGGCTCATCGATGACTGGGGACTCGACAAATTCCGGGCCGCCGTCGAAGCCGAATTCGGACAACCGCTTCCCGAAGCTGCCCCCAAGGACGAAATCGCCTGGGAGAAACGAGATCACATCGGCATTCATCCTCAAAAACAAGAGGGACTCCACTATGCCGGACTCCATGTTCCCGTCGGTCGTCTCAAGGCTGACGAGATGTTTGAAATCGCCCGCCTCGCTCAAGTCTATGGCAACGGAGACATCCGTCTCACCGTTGAGCAAAATGTCATTCTCACCGGCATTGAAACCGCCAAACTTGAGGCGTTCGAGCAAGAATCCCTACTTAAGACATTTTCCCTCAACCCCGCTCCCCTAGTGCGAGAACTCGTCTCCTGTACCGGGGCCAGATTCTGTAACTTTGCCCTCGTCGAAACCAAACAACGCGCCTTAGCCCTGGCCCAAGAGCTTACCGAGGAACTGAACCTCTCCCAAAGCGTGCGTATCCACTGGACTGGATGTCCCAACTCCTGCGGACAGCCCCAGGTGGCCGACATTGGCCTGATGGGCACCAAAACTCGCAAAGATGGCAAAACCGTCGAAGCCGTCGATATTTACATGGGCGGCAAAGTTGGCAAAGATGCCCAACTCGGGGAGCGAGTCATTAAATCTATCCCTTGCGATGACCTTCAACCCGTCCTACGAGACCTACTCCTAGAGAAATTCGGCGCCACTGCCCGAGTCTAACCCATCATCGTTCCCCATCATCGTTCATAGCTGATTGCCCCATCACTTGTCTCATCACTTGTCTCATTCACTTGAATCCTGATAGATACTCTGACCCATGTTGACTAAACTTCTCTCCTTTAGCGGTCGTTACCGCATTCTGCACCTGACCTGGTTTGCCTTTTTCCTCTCCTTTGTGGTTTGGTTTAACTTTGCCCCCTTTGCCACCACCATTCAACAAGATTTCGGCCTCGATGTCGGACAAATCCGCACCATTGGCATTTGTAACGTTGCCCTGACGGTACCGGCCCGGATTCTCATTGGGATGTTACTCGATCGCTTCGGTCCTCGTGTCACCTATTCCATCCTGCTCATCTACGCCGCCATTCCCTGCCTCCTGTTTGCGACAGCCCAGGACTTCAACACCCTGGTCATTAGCCGCTTAATGCTCAGCATCGTGGGCGCAGGCTTTGTCATCGGCATCCGCATGGTGGCCGAATGGTTCCCCCCTAAAGAAATTGGCATCGCCGAAGGCATTTATGGAGGCTGGGGTAACTTTGGTTCCGCCGCCGCCGCCTTTAGCCTGCCCTCGATTGCCTTGGGACTCTCGCTGTTTGCCGGAGGCGAGATGAACTGGCGTCTCGCCATTGCCCTAACCGGAATTGCCGCCGCCGTCTATGGTGTCATTTACTTCCTCAACGTCGAAGACACTCCCCCTGGCAAAGAATACCGACGACCCAGCCGCAACGGAGGCTTAGAAGTCACCAGTCGCAAAGATTTCGCCTTCTTGATGCTGATGAATATCCCCCTGGTGGGCATTCTCGCGGTGTTGGCTTGGCGTTTGGGTAAGGTTGGCTTTCTCAGTGAAACGGCACTGTTGATGGTTTGGGCCACGTTAGTTGGGCTGTATCTGTTTCAGGCCTATGGCTGCTGGAGTACCAACGCTGAACTCCTGCAAGGTAAAAAACACTATCCCCCCGAAGACCGCTATAAATTCAATCAGGTTGCCATCTTGGAACTAACCTATTTGGTCAACTTTGGCTCAGAATTAGCAGTGGTCTCGATGTTGCCGGCCTTCTTTGAGATGACCTTTGGTTTGAATCCAGCCCAAGCGGGGATGATTGCCGCCAGTTATGCCTTTATGAACCTCATGTCTCGTCCCGGAGGTGGCTTGATTTCTGACTCTCTCGGCAGTCGTAAATGGACGATGACCGTTCTAACGGCGGCGATGGGGATTGGCTACCTGTTTATGGGTACGGTGTCCGAGGGCTGGTGGCTGCCTGGGGCGATTCTGCTGACGATGGCCTGTTCCTTCTTTGTCCAAGCTGGGGAAGGGTCAACCTATGCCATTGTGCCGCTGATTAAACGACGGGTGACGGGACAAATTGCTGGGAACGTCGGAGCCTATGGAAATGTTGGTGCAGTGGCTTATCTGACTCTCTATAGTCTCTTGCCCGAAGGAGCGGCGGGAAATCTCATCTTTTTCCAAACCTTGGGGGTTGCCTCGATGGTGGTGGCCTTCCTCTGTGGCTTCTTCCTGCGGGAACCTCAAGGCTCGTTTGCTGAGTTCCATGAGGGGGAGGAAGAAGCCGTCCCAGCGGTGGTTCCGGCGTTGAGTCATGAGTCGTACCCGGACTAATTCCCCCGAATTCCCTAAGGACTTCCCCCCCCACAAGCTGCTGTTGATTGGATGACTGGAGAACTCAAACGATGACAACGCCGACCAAAACCTTATGCCCCTATTGTGGCGTTGGCTGTGGCTTGGAGGTGCAACCGCCGGCCCTGCCGGGGAAAGCGACCCATCGCGATGCTGCGGGAACTCCCACCTGGCGCGTCCGGGGCGATCGCCAACATCCCTCCAGTCGCGGTCGAGTCTGCGTCAAGGGGGCCACGGTTGCCGAATCCCTGGACAAAAACCGGCTCAAATACCCGATGATGCGAGATTCCCTGGATGAGCCATTTCGGCGCGTCAGTTGGGATGAGGCCCTCGATCGCCTCGTCACCCATATCCATCAGGTCCGCCGGGACTATGGCAGTCATACGATTTGTATGTACGGGTCGGGTCAATTCCAAACGGAAGATTATTATGTGGCCCAAAAGCTGATGAAAGGCTGTTTGGGAACCAATAATTTTGATGCCAACTCCCGTCTCTGTATGTCCTCGGCGGTGGCCGGTTATATTCAAAGTCTCGGTTCCGATGGTCCCCCCTGTTGCTATGACGATTTGGAACAAACCGATTGTGCCTTTCTGATTGGTACGAACGCCGCCGAATGTCATCCCATCGCCTTTAACCGACTGCGGGACTATCACAAGAAACACCGCAAGGTGAAATTAGTGGTGGTCGATCCTCGGGAAACCCCCACGGCTAAGGCGGCTGATTTGCATCTGGCGATTCGTCCGGGGACGGATATTGATTTACTGCATGGCATTGGCCATCTCTTGTTACGTTGGCAAGCCTTTGATTCTCTGTTTATTGAGGATTGCACCAGGGGCTTTCCGGAATACACTCAAACTCTCAAGAGTTATCCGCCGGAGTTGGTGGCCCGTCGTTGCAACATTCGTCTCGATGAGTTGGAATTGGCGGCTCGCTATTGGGCGGAAAATGAGCGGGTGCTGTCGTTGTGGTCCATGGGCCTCAATCAGTCCTCGGAAGGAACCGCCAAGGTGCGATCGCTCATCAACCTCCATCTCATGACCGGTTCCATTGGCAAACCGGGGGCTGGGCCGTTTTCTCTGACTGGACAACCGAACGCCATGGGAGGTCGGGAAGCGGGAGGTTTATCCCATCTTCTCCCCGGCTATCGGGTGGTAAAAAACCCTCAACATCGGGCTGAGGTGGAACACCATTGGCAACTTCCCCCTGGCCAAATTGACCCCAGTCCCGGTTTAGCGGCCTGGGATATGATGCTGGGACTCGAAGCGGGACGGGTGCAACTGCTGTGGGTGGCGGCCACCAATCCGGCGGTGAGTATGCCCGATATTGGTCGCACTAAGGCAGCATTACGGCGCTCTCCCCTGACGGTCTATCAGGATGCCTACTATCCCACAGAAACCGCTGAATATGCCCATATTTTGCTGCCGGCGGCTCAGTGGAGCGAAAAAACCGGCACCATGACCAACTCGGAACGGGTGGTCACGCTCTGCCCGAAATTCCGCGAGGCTCCCGGCGAGGCCCGTCCTGATTGGGAAATCTTTGCTGAAGTGGGACGGCGACTGGGGTTTGAGGCTCAGTTTGAGTTCTCCGATGCGGCAGCCGTCCATCGGGAGTTTGTTGCCTTGACAAAATCGCGAGTGTGTGATATGAGCGGCATCAGTCATGAGCGATTGCAGGAGCGGACGGTGCAATGGCCCCAACCTGAGGGGGCGGAAGATATCCCCGAAAGCCGGTATAGTAAGCGGCTTTATGAGGATTTGCGCTTTCCCACTGATGATGGGCGAGCCAAGTTCTGTGCCACTCACACGCGCGGCTTAGCGGAAGCCCCTGACCCTGATTATCCCTTTGTCTTAACCACGGGACGGGTGTATGAACATTGGCATACTCAAACTCGCACCGGACGGATTCCTAAAATTAGCCAGAAGTATCCCCATCCCTTTATTGAGATTCATCCCCGAGATGCCAAGAAATTAGAGATCCTCGACGAGATGTGGGTGTTGATTCGATCGCGGCGGGGTGAGGGGAAATTTAAGGCTAAGGTGACGACGGCGATCGCCCCGGGAACTCTCTTTGTCCCCATGCACTGGGGCTTCCTCTGGGCGGACAATTCTGAAGCGAATGCCCTAACTCACCCAGAAACCTGTCCCGATTCCCTACAACCGGAACTCAAAGCCTGTGCGGTGCAATTACTGCCTCTCCCCATCGCCAGGGAGGCCTTAGAACAACAACAGCCCGATGTGATGGCCATGAATCGCTCCTCGGGATAAACGCTCTAATCTGGCACTTCTGAGGACCAAAGGGTGGCTTCACTGGGAACCACAAACGAGGGTTCAGGCCGGTTGGAGAGGGAATCAAGCTGAAAAATGGGAATCGCCCCCACGGTTAGGGATGCAATTAAGACTCCTACGATGATCTCGTGGATGTTCTCAGACGCTTGTTGGCTGTGGTTAGTATCTCGCTGCTGGACAGCGCGATCGCGGTGATGAGCATTCATCGGTGACTCCCCCATTTTTTGCGCGAGTTCCTAGGTTTATTGTAGGAGTCTTTTCCCAGACATCTCGAAAACGGTAACTAAATTAACAGAAGATAACGAAGGGTCATGCAATCAGCGACGATGTTTTTTCAATTTGAAGCAGACTTTGTCGAGTCTCTGCGCTGTATTCCCATGCAGGTTCGCTACAAACTCGACACCTGTGGTGTGAAGCTGAAACTGCACCATTGGCATCAGTTGGCGGCCAGGGAACGGCAAGGTTTAGTGGATTTGCCCTGTGAGACGGCGCAGGAGATTGCCGAGTATCGAGAGGTGTTACGGCGTTTGGTGCGCGATCGCAGCGGGGAGACTCCCAAAGATCTAGCGGTGGATGCGAATCCCCCTTGGTTTGAGGAGAGTGTCCCTGAGACGGTTCAGGAGAAGGGGCGATCGCTGTCGGTCGAGATTGGCGATCGCCAATGGGCGGCTTTGACTCCCCTACAGCGATTCGCCCTACTAAAACTGAGTCGCCCAAGTCATGAAAACCGCAATTTTTACCCCGCCTTGCAAGAGTTTGGGGTAGTCTGAGGAGCTTAAGAGGAGTTAAGAGGAGCTTTTACGTGAGGAGTTTTGAAACTATGACCCATTCTACATCGTGGGCGTTCGCGAAGCGTGCGGGAGAGGCGATCGCCCCCCTACTCGGATTCGCCGGCCTGATGGCAACCAGCAGCCCCCTCAATAGCGCCCCGATTCCCTCCGGGGAACCGCAGCAGTTGGCCCAAGTGACCTCAGTGTCTCAGTTATCAGATGTACAACCGACGGATTGGGCCTTTCAGGCCTTACAATCCCTCGTCGAACGCTACGGTTGCATCGCCGGCTATCCTGACGGAACCTTTCGCGGCAACAACTTCATGACGCGTTATGAGTTCGCCGCTGGCTTAAACGCCTGTTTGGATCAGATTGTAGCCATTGTTGGCGGCGGCGATCGTCTCGATCCGAGTGATTTAGCGACAATTCGCCGTTTACAAGAGGAATTTGCCGCTGAATTGGCGACATTGCGAGGACGAGTCGATGGCCTCGAAGCCCGCACCTCGGAACTCGAAGCCAATCAGTTTTCGGCCACGACTCAACTGCAAGGGGAAGTGGCCTTTGTTCTGGCCGATGCCTGGGGAGGTGATGGCATCTCCGACAATGACAATGATGTGCAAACGGTCTTTACTAACCGAGGACGATTGAATCTCGTCAGTAGTTTTACCGGACGCGATCGCCTCCACACCCGTCTGCAATTCGGCAATCTCGGCAATAGCTTTGCTGATGAGATTAACACCAATGAAGGGCGCTTTGCCTTTGACGGAGACAGTGGCAACAGTCTCAACTTAAACCGTTTGCATTATGTCTTCCCCGCCACGGACAGCCTACAAGTGACGCTGATGGCCAATGCAGGCGGACATCAGTTCTACAATGACACCTTCAACCCCGGCTTAGAAGCCGGCGGTGGGGCAACTGGGGCCTTGTCTCGCTTTGGCGAACGCAACCCCATCTATCGCAGTGGCTTAGGCGGTGTCGGTGTGGGGTTACGGCAACGGTTTAGTGACAATTTAGAACTCTCACTGGGCTATTTGGCTCGTGGGGGCAACAATCCCGAGGAAGGGGCGGGCCTGTTTAATGGTAATTATTCAGCATTGGGCCAGTTGGTGGTCGAACCGAGCGATCGCCTCAAGTTTGGCTTAACCTATATTCACGCCTACGATGTCTCCCAAGAGCGACGTTTTGGCTTCGGGGGAACGGGAACCCAACTCAGCAACCTCTCCCCGGCTGCCTTAGCCGCCAGTTCCAGTCTCTCCCAAGGGCAACTCACCACCCCCGTCTCCAGTAATCATTATGGGGTTGAGGCCCTCTGGGATCTCTCGCCTCGCTTCCGAGTGGGGGCCTGGGGAGGCTTCACCGATGCCCGTCTCATTGGCTTGGGCGATGCGGAAATCTGGAACTATGCTCTCACCCTCAGCTTCCCGGATTTACTGCTGCCAGGGAATTTCGGGGCTTTGATTGTGGGGGCAGAACCCTATCTGGGGGGGGTTGATGTTCCTGGAACTCAAGATATCGAGAATGAAACTCCCTTCCACATCGAAGGACTTTATAAAGTCCAGCTGTCGGAGAATATCAGCATCACCCCTGGCTTTATCTGGTTGTTGAATCCCAACCAGGATGCTGATCACGATGGGGCCTTTATCGGTACCTTGCGTACCACCTTCTCGTTTTAAGTGGCAAATTGGCTTGTTTGTGCCGTATCAAGGCTTACTTTTTGCGGGGTTCCTGCCTCTGTAGAGTAGGTACGGCACAACCATAACAACGAGTTGAATGCGATTAGAGCAGGTGGAGGCCTTTTTAGCAGTCGTTGAGACGGGCAGTTTTCAGAAGGCTGCCCGTTTATGTCAGGTGACGCAATCAACGGTGAGTCGTCAGGTGCAGGCGTTGGAGACGGAGTTGGGATTACCATTATTGCATCGTCAGTCCACAGCCACGTTGACAGTAGCCGGCGATCGCTTTCTCCCCCACGCCAGTCGCATCTGTCGCGAGTGGAAGACGGCTGTCACTGAGATTCGCGAGTTAGCGGAGGGAAAACAAACGGAGTTATGTGTCGCCGCGATTCATTCCGTCTGTGCCCATTTTTTGCCGCCGATTTTGCAACGGTTCTGTACCCGTCGCCCCCAGGTGCAGCTACGAGTCACCTCCTTGGGAAGCGATCGCTCCTTGAAGGTGTTGCGGGATGGCTTGGTGGATGTGGCTATTGTCATGAACAACCCCCGTCTGACACTGAGTTCCGAGATGGTGGTGCGATCGCTCTACTGGGAAACCGTCGAGGTGTTAATGGCCGCCGATCACCCCCTGACTCAATATAAGGAGATTCCCTGGGAAGCCCTCAGCCACTATCCCCATGTGGTGTTCAAAGATGGTTATGGAATGCAGCGGCTGGTTCAAGATGCTTTTGCTCGCTTAGGCAAACCCTTCCATGCCGCTTTAGAGTTAAATACCCTAGATGCTTTTCGGGGTATGGTACGCCAGGGGCGCATGATCTCAATTTTGCCCAAATCCGCTCTCTTGGATGCCGATAATACTCTAGCTGTGCGCCCCATCGCCTCAGACCCCTGTTTCCCCAATCTACAACGGGAAGTCGTCGTCGTCACCACGGAGGATCGCCTGGAAATTCCCCCCATCGCTGAGTTTTTTGAGTTAGTTTGTCAGGAGATCCCTCCTCTCGTTGTCAAGCTGTTTCCTATCCCCGCCCCCAAATCTCTGGAAAATATTAAGAAAATATAATATGATGCTGACTAGATTTTAACGTTATTAAAATAAACTTAAGGCAGCGCTGATTAAGCTGTAGGGGCGAACGGCTGTTCGCCCTTCTTGTTTTTTGCACATCTATCTCAAGGTAAACCACCATGGAAAATCGCCAAGAATATCAAGGTAAAATGGAAAGCCAACTCCAAGAATGGGGCGCTAAACTAGATGAAATGCACGCCAAAGCCGACCAAGCCAGCGGTGATGCTAAACAGGAATGGACTCAAAAAGTCGAAAACCTAAAATCGAAGCGAGATGAACTTCAACAACATCTTGCTGAGATGAAATCCTCCAGTGATGAGGCTTGGAACAGCCTCAAAACCGGGTTTCAAAATGCCTGGGATGAGTTTAGCAAGTCGGTAGAAGAGGCAAAATCTAAATTCCAGTAGGGGCGAACCGCAAGTGGCGCGCCCTCAACCGCAAGTGGCGCGCCCTGTTGGTGGTCGCTCCTCAAACCAACTTAGCCCCCTGCTTGATTTTTTCAACCACAGGTTTGGGAGAAACGACGTGTTTATACAGTCCCAACTTGCGAGGCGATAATCCCATCGCTAAACCCACCAGTTCCGTGATATAAAGAACAGGCATATTGTACGTTTCTTGATACGCCTCTTCAATATCAGCTTGACGAAGTTCGAGATTATTAGCACAGAGGGGACAGGCCAAAACAATACAATCAGCTCTGCGTTCTCTGGCTTCATCGAGGATGTTTTTCGTCAACTCAAACGCCACCTTCTTTTGAGAGACGAGAATCGGCCCACCACAACATTTTGCTTTCGAGCGAAAGTCAACCGGCGTCGCCCCACAGATTTCTGTTAGGCGATCGAGGGAAACGGGATGGACAGGAGAATCCCAGCCGGTGATATCCTGGGGACGGGTCAAGAGACAACCGTAATAGGATGCCACCCTCAAGCCATGGAGGGGATTGGTAATTTTAGAGGCGATGTCAATGTCATTCCAGAGAACATCGACCACATTGCGAACGCGGACGCTTTCCTCTCCCACAGACAGGCCCATGTCCGACAAGGTGGCGGCAATTTTCGGACCTTCCTGGGGATCGTCGAGGGCCTGAGCGGCTTTGGCGGACTTGTTGTAACAGCCAGAACACGAGGCCAGGAGATCTCGCTTTTGCTGTTGGGCCAACACCACATTACGAGCGGCTAGGGCCATTCCCACGTCATGGGAGAGTCCAGCAGCGACGGAACCGCCGCAACAGGACCAATCCTCAATTTCGTGTAGATGAACGCCTAAAGCGTCGAGAACAACGCGGGTGGAGATGTCAAATTCTTTGGCACTGGTATGTAGGCTACATCCAGGATAGTAAGCGTATTCAGTGGTCATGATAAATCAGGGTTGTGGGTGCGAGTTCGTTTGTGTTTTTCTAGGGCATCATGGAATTGAGCGGGGTTCTTGACGCTCTCGGGAAGGGGAGACAGTTTGCCCTTGAGGACTAGTTGAATCCCTAGGGGAGCTTGCTCCACCATCGCTTTGAGGCCTCCATACCGTTGCATCAATTCGGGTTCAAAAAGGATGCCTCGTTTTTGCACTAAGTCCACGAAGATGTTATGAAAACGAGTGGCATCATTTTCAATTCCTTCCGCGATCGCGATCGCCTTGGCCGCTTCAATCACATCCGAGGGTCGAACGCCACGGGGACAACGGGAGGTGCAAATATAGCAGGAGCTACAAAGCCAGAGGGTGTTACTCTTGAGGACGGTCTCCCAATCTCCGCGTTGCAACATCAGAATCAGTTTGCGGGGGGATAAATCCATGCGATCGATGTTGGTACAGCCACCGCTACAGGTTCCGCATTGCATACAGGCTGAAATGGCCGCTGCATTTCCCCCTTCGGCCAGGATCTTGGCCATGACTCCCTTATTCATGCGATCGCCGTCAACTTGGCGATCGACTTTCAGGCCAAAAAAGCATTTCTTGCGTTTCATGTTCGTCCTCCTAAATTTGATAATTCCATCGTGGGAAACCGTTGCTGAGATGAACCATTCCCCTCAGTCATCCGAGCCGATGTCGCCAAAAATCCTGCGATATCCGCCGCCGCTGAACGTCCATCGGTAATCGACTCGACAATCGCCTTAGGACCTGTGGCCGTTCCCGCCAGAAAAATGCCTTGGCGATGAGAGGCATTATTGGCATATTGCTGATGGGCCGTTTCGTAGAAGCGGTCTACCCCAGTTTTCAAACCCGCCACCTCCGACAACTCGGAATTTCCAGACATTCCCACCATCAACACCAACAAATCCACCGTCAATCGCATCGGTCGAGAGGTTAACGTATCCTCAACCCGCAACAACAAACTGCCATCATTCTGTTCACTGGCTTCCGAGAGACGACCGCGAATAAATTGCACACCATACTCTTCCTGAGACTGGCGGTACAATTCCTCATAGCCACGACCAAAAACGCGAATGTCCATATAAAGGGAGAACACCTCACAATCAGGAAGCAACTCCTTCAAGCTAATCGAGACCTTCACTGAATTGGTACAGCAAACCCGAGAACAATAGTTATTGTTCACCTGCTGATCTCGTGATCCCACACAGTGAACCATCGCCACTTTCTTGGGAATCTTGCCCGCCGCCGTCCGGACCTGCTTCTGTTTGAGCATGGCATCAAAGTCAATGGAGGTGATGGTATTGTCATACAAACCATAGCCATACTCTTCTTTGAAGGTGGCATCAAAGTGGCGGAATCCAGTGGCCACTAAAATGGCGTTGGCTGCAATCTCTTTCCCCGTTGAAGTGATGACCCGGAAATTTGGGGCGTCTCCCTCAATTTTTTCCACGGAACAATCCGTTAAAATCTCAGTTCCTCGCAGATCTTGTTTGAGGCGATCGACAATTTCTGAACCGGGGGTGAAGTCGGGGAAAACTTTATACCAATTCTTGACATATCCCCCAACTTGTGATTCTTTTTCAATGAGAACCACATCATAACCAAAATCTCGTAAGCGTCCAGCCGCGGACAGTCCGGCCACACCGCCACCAATAATCACAACTGTCTGACTCATCATATTAATCCTCGTATTACATCATTGTGTCGGTTCAACTCATCCAGGAGAGGGCGGACTTGGGAAGCTGTTGCTTCGTCCGATTCCGCCCCGAATACTCCTAAAAAGGTCGCCGTCGTTCTTCAAAGGTTTTCGACTTGTCGTAGGGAATGCCAATTTGGTCTAACAAGGGTTCAATGGGAACCACTTTGGCATTTAAACCACAATCTTTGAACGGGTCATAGCCCAACAGCAAGCCCGTTAATTGGGCATAGTCCAAAATGCTGACATTAAACTCTTCTTCTAGGGCATCTTTGATGGTGCCTTGTTCGGCATCCAAAAACACCGTACAACCGGGACAGTTGGTGAGCATCAACCGACAATCTGGATGGGCTTCTTTGAGGCTTTTGAGTTTCTTGTACACACTGCTGGCGGTGTAGTCTCGGTTTTCAGCAAAGGCACATTGACGAAATCCCATGCCACAACAATGTCGCCGTTCAGGATAGTCCACAATTTCGGCGCCAAAGGCTTGTAAAAGCCCCACTAGGACTTGGGGAAACTCAACGCCACCCATGGCTTCTCCGGGGAAGATTTTGCCGTAGTGACAGCCAATATGGTCAACGGCTTTGACTCCCTTGAGGCTATACTTGGCTTTTTCGGCCAGTTTATGGCGATTGGCAAAAAACACATCGGAGGCATGAACCACGGAGGGCCGTTCCCCGGATACATGAGGAATCCAAAACTCTCGCCCGGTGGTTTCTTTGAGGGTTTTCGCGGTGTACTCTCGCAGTTCGGGTTCTTCTTCCCAAAGTTTAATCACTTCGGTGTAGTTGGCAAAAGATGTGACACAGAAGGAAAAGAGATTGTCAACCCCTTGTTCATAATGAGCCACGGAGAAGTTGCGGGCAGCCACGACCATTTGTGTGTCTAGGTTGGAGACATCGCCGTGATAGCCAATAGCACCGCAAGAGGTATGTCCGGGGGCTTCTCGTAGGTCGATACCTAAGTCATTTTTCAAGACTTTGTAGGCAATCCCTTCGGTATAGGGGGCGGTACTTTGGAGGAAACAACTGCGGAAGCATCCCCAGAGTTTACCTCCGTCATCATCAATGGTGGGAACTTCTTTTTGGTGGGTTTCCCAAATACGGTTTTCGCGTTTGACTTTCATAGGTAATCTTGATAGGGAACTGGGAACTTCGGAACAGGGAACTTCGGAACTGGGAACAGGGAAGAAGAAGGCAAGAGGCATAACCCACCCCTGCCCCTCCCAGGAGGGGAAGGCAAGAGGCAAGAGGGATAACCCACCCCTGCCCCTCCCAGGAGGGGAAAGACGTAGGGGCGTACCCTTGTGGTGTGCCCTCTCTTGGCTGTTAATGGTTAACGGGATTTGGATTTGGGAAGTTCGTAGTTGCGGCTGTCGGCGGTTTCGAGCCAGGTTTGCCAGTATTTATCGACTTCCGCTTTACTGCCGAGTTTGCGTTCCATCCCCGCTTCGACGGCATCCATAAGGGTGACAGCACCAGTTTTGTGATAAATTTCCCGCAATTCATCCATATCCTCTTCAGGAATTTGACGGTGGGACCCGGCACTGTTTTCTAGGTTCATGGGAACGCCCCACCATTCGCGCATTTCGGCTCGATGTTCGTAGTAGTATTCCCAGTTTTCGCCGAGTTCTGGGAAATGCTCTGGGGCCATGTTTTCTGCGAGTAAGGTATAGCCCCGTTTCAACATATTTTCGCCGAATAGCCGCTTGGCGATGAGTTGTTGTCTGCCTTTTTCGGACTCGGCGAAGTAGCCATGACGGACGGATAGCCGACGCAAGGCCAGAATGACTGAGGCGGGACTGTTTCCTCGGGGACAGCGGGTTTTACAGGAAAAACATTGTCCACAAAACCAGATTTTGTCGGATTTGAGGAGTTCGTCGATGATGAGGTCGTCATCTTGAGTTGAGACGATGTTCATCACTTCCCGAGGGGAATAGTCATAGACTTCAGCCGCTGGGCACACGGCGGTACACACGCCACAGTTTAGACAGGCGTTCATCCCATGTTGGAAAAGAATGTCTTGTTCGAGTTCGTCATAAATTTGTCCCATTGGCTGAATGTCCTCCCAATTGTTTCAGTTACATCTAATACATCTAAGTGTTGTCTAAGCTGCATCTCAGTCGCCTTAGACGAATAGAAGATAGCGTATATATCCATGTAGCTATGGTATAACCTAAATCGGCTATTCCTCATTTTTGTTACATTACTTAACATACATTGAGTGGTTAATCATAAAAACCCCCTAACCTCGGACTTCAGACTGGGTTAGGGGGAGTTGTTGCGGTGAATTAAAGAGAAATCTGGCCGAGGAGAGACTTAACCGCGCCAGCGCAAGGGTTTAATATAGTTGCCTTCAAAGGGTTTACCCGTCAACATCCGATTCCAGTAAATCCAGGGGAGGGCGTGTTTTTTCATCAACCACATCACCCAACGCTCTTTGGTGGGGTTGAGGGGGAAACTAGAGGTGGGCTGGCAGTTGTAGCCATCAAACTCAGCCATAACGGCTTTGTCGTAGCCGGTGATGAGAGGACAGCAGGTGTAGCCGTCATATTCCGAAACGAGGGGCCTTGAGTTGAAGAAGCTGAGGAGGTTTTGGGCGACGACGGGGGCCTGTTTGCGGACGGCGGCGGCGGTTTTGGAGGTGGGGGCGGAGGAGGCGTCACCGAGGCTGAAGATGTTGGGGTAACGCTTGTGTTGCAGGGTTCCGGGATAGATATCGACCCAACCATAGGGACTCTCGGGGTCCGCTAGGGGACTCTGTTTGATGAAGTCTGGGGCACTCTGGGGAGGGGCAACATGGATGAAGTTGTAGGGAATGCTGACTTCATCGACGGGGGTGTCATTTTCGAGAATTTCAAAGACGGCTTCTTGCTGCTCGCCTTTAATCTCTTTGAGGTTATGGGCAAATTTAACGTTGATATCTCGCTCTTTGGCGACTTTCCCCAGGACGTTGGCATAGGCTTCGACGCCAAACATCCGGGTGCTGGGGGTGAGAAACATGACATCAGAGCGCTCTCGCAGTCCCATTTTACTGCGGAAGTGGTCGTCGGCCATGTACATGATTTTCTGGGGAGCGCCGCCGCATTTGATGGGGGTGTTGGGATAGGTGAACAGGGCGTTGCCACCGCTGAAGTTACGGATGCTTTCCCAGGTGTAGGGGGCGTATTTGGGGGAATAGTTGCTGGTGACGCCGTTTTTGCCGATGGCCTCTTTGAGACCTTTGATGAGATGCCAGTCAATTTGGATTCCTGGACAGACGATTAGGCCGTCATACTCGACTTGTAGGTTGCCGGTGGTTAGGACGGCGTTTTGGTCGGGTTTGAACTCGGTGGCTCGCTCGATAATCCAGGTGACGGTTTTGGGAATGACCTGGTGTTGTGATTTAACGGTGTCTTCAATTTGAAACACGCCACCCCCGGTTAGGGTCCAACCGGGTTGATAGTAGTGTTTCTCGGAGGGTTCAATGATGGCAATGCTGAGGGAGGGGTCTTGTTTCAGGAGTAGGGAGGCGGTGGTGATGCCCGCTGCACCTCCTCCGATAATGACAATGGGGTAATGGACAACTTTGCGGGGTTTCTCGTCATCTAAAGCAGGGGTGTTCTCGGAGGCTTGCAGGGTCGAAGACATAGTTGAGGGGAACTTGAAGGATGATTTGGACAAGGATTGGGACTGTAATTTGTACGGGGGGTTGCACAAAAAATCGGCCAGGACACGGGTTGCGTTCTGTTGGCTGTGAACTCTAACGTCAGGACCCGCTTTATTAAATTTTGTTTCTAGTTCTAAGGTTATATTACTACCCTACAGTATGCATGGCTTTGTGGCAAGGGTTACGATCGCCCCCTAAGTCCAGACCCGTCAACTCTCGTAGGAGTTCTCTTGACAAATTAGCTAAGATATGGTAATTGGGACTTCTCATGATTGAGGCTAAGGTTGGGCAACACCGTTTAAACCGACGAGTCAAACCGACGAGATTCAACAATTGCATCATGAACGAGCAGGGGTAGAATAATCCAATTGCTCTGGTGCGGTGAATCCTGAAACAATGGTGATTGGTTGAGTACAACCGTCCCCCTTAATGGCAGCCTTGACGATGAGCGACAGATTTCGTCCCTTTATTCAGCGTGTTGGTAGTGGCCCTCATACGGGCAAAAATCTCAGTCGAGATGATGCTGCCGAGGCCATGGCCATGATGCTGACGGCAGAAGCGACTCCGGCCCAGATTGGCGCGTTTTTAATCGCTCATCGCATTCAACGGCCGCGTGGGGAGGAACTGGCGGGGTTTTTGGATGCCTGCGATCGCCAGGCCGAGAAACTGCCCGCCATTGATGGCTTCGTAACCGTGTTAGGCTGTCCCTACGATGGGCGATCGCGCACGGCCCCCGTCACCGTCATCACAGCCCTGGGTTTAGCCGTAGAAGGGGTAGCCTGTCTGACTCACGGTAGCGGACGGATGCCGACCAAATACGGAATCCCCCTAATTGACATTTGGCAAGGATTGGGTATTGATTGGACGAACCTGAGAGGCGATCGCCTCTCAACCCTTCTGAGCCATTATCGCATCAGTTTCTACTACCAGCCTAACTTTTTCCCCGCCGCCGAACAACTCGTCACCTATCGAGATCAACTCGGCAAACGTCCCCCCGTTGCCACTATGGAACTGATGTGGACCCCCTACGAGGGGAACGTCCATCTCGTCTGCGGTTTCGTCCATCCTCCCACCGAAGGCCTGTTTCAAACCGCCCTCAACTTACGCCAACAGACCTGTTTTACCACCGTTAAGGGCCTAGAAGGCAGTTGTGATTTGCCCCGTAGTCGCCCGGCCATTATTGGTCAATTTGGACAACCGGGAGACGACAACAGCAACCCCACCTGGCAACGATTACATCTACATCCGATTGAATACGACTTAGGGGGAAGCGATGTTCCCCTGGAGTCAGAAAGCAGTTATATGGAGATGTTGCAAGATACTCTAGCTGGAGAAAATACTGCCCTAACGTCAGCCGCGATTTGGAATCTGGGCTTTTATTATTGGCGTTGCGGTGTCTGTGACGGATTACAGTCGGGGTTAACCACTGCTGAACAAAACCTAAGTCAAGGGCGATTGCTGAGGAAAGTTGAGGAGTTGCGTCATCATGTCCGTTAACGTGAAAGCTGTGATTTTAGCGGGAGGCCAGAGTCGCCGTATGGGCCGGGATAAGTCTCTGGTGTTGTGGGAGGGGGTTCCCTTGTTGCGGCGGGTGTATGATGTGGCGGCGGCTGTGGTGGGAGATGTCACCATTATGACCCCTTGGGGCGATCGCTATCGAGAGATTCTCCCGGCCGATTATCACTGGCTGGCCGATGAACAGCCCGGAGAAGGTCCTTTGGTAGCCTTGCAACAGGTTTTGCGGGAGTCTAACCCGGCGGACGTGGATTGGATTTGGCTGTTAGGCTGTGATTTACCCTGTCTGAATGGGGCGATTTTGCAGGGCTGGGTGAACCATTTAGAAAACCATTCTTTTGACCAATTGGTGGCAGTTCCCCGGTCTCAAGCCGGCTGGGAACCCCTCTGTGGCTTCTATCGCCCCCAGGTATTGCCTCAGTTGCACGAGTTTATTGCCCAGGGAGGGCGATCGTTCCAAAATTGGCTTGATCGGGTTCCCCATGTGCAAATCTCCTTGGCAGAGGCGGAGGCGGCGATGCTTTATAACTGTAATTCTTTAGAAGAAGGGAATAGGGAATAGGGAACAGGGAACAGGGAACGGGGAACAGGGAATAGGGAATAGGGAATAGGGAATAGGGAACGGGGAACAGGGAACGGGGAACAGGGAATAGGGAATAGGGAATAGGGAATAGGGAACGGGGAACAGGGAACAGGGAGTGACTTGCCTTTTGCCTCTTGCCTCTTGCCTCTTGCCTCTTGCCTCTTGCCTCTTGCCATCCCCTCCTGGGAGGGGTTAGGGGTGGGTTATGCCTCTTGCCTCTTGCCTTTTGCCTTTTGCCTCTTGCCATCCCCTCCTGGGAGGGGTTAGGGGTGGGTTATGCCTCTTGCCTCTTGCCTCTTGCCTCTTGCCTCTTGCCCTTTGCCTCTTGCCTTTTGCTATTATCGCCTCAACGGGTCGATTGGGCCTGTTCTCTTTTAGGTTGGAACTGCATGAAATTCCGCACCGCACGCCAACAGCGTATCAGTCGGTATCGTCGCTATTTGGCGATCGCCATGGTTGTCTCGATTGCCCTGGGAATTGGCAGTCGGGTTTACACGGTGCCGTTTGCGGCGTGGCTGCAAAACCCAGCGGGGGCGATTTTCTATGAACTCTTTTGGATGGTTCTGGTGGCTTATATTATCCCGGAATTAGCAGCGGGGGCGATCGCGATCATTATCTTTGTCCTCACCAGTTTGCTAGAACTGTTGCAACTGTATCAACATCCCATCTTGGAGGCCATCCGCCAAACGGTCGTGGGGCGACTCCTCATTGGCAGTAGCTTCGACCCTTGGGATTTCCTGCACTACTGTATCGGTTGTATGATCGGTTGGGTCATCCTACGCCAATTACAACGCAAGGTTTTAACGCCCAAGTCCTATCACCGCTTCTAACCGTCTCAACTCCAGATTGCTACCATCATGCGCGTTTTCCTTCAGCATCTTGCCCATGTCCTCTCTGCAACCCCAAAAGGCTGTTCGGAACAGTCTCTCAACCGCGCCTGTACGGGGATTTCCACGGATACGCGCACAGTGAGTCCCGGAAACTTGTTTATCGCCCTGTCGGGGGACCAGTTTGACGGCCATGATTTTGTCTATCAGGCCCGGGAACGGGGGGCCATCGCCGTTTTGGTTCACCGGCCCCTCGATGATGAGAGGTTACCGCAACTGGTGGTTCCCGATACCCTGGCCGCCTATCAACGTTTAGGCCGCTGGTGGCGGGATACTCATGCCATTCCGGTGATTGGGGTGACGGGTTCAGTGGGCAAAACCACCACCAAGGAACTGATTGCAGCCATATTAGGGATTCATGGCAATGTCCTGAAAACTCAGGACAACTTCAATAACGAAATTGGCGTTCCCAAAACCCTACTACAACTGAATGAGAATCACACCTATGCGGTTGTGGAAATGGCCATGCGGGGAAAGGGGCAAATTGCTGAACTCACCCATATCGCCCGGCCCGATATTGGGGTGATTACCAATGTGGGAACGGCCCATATTGGCTTGTTAGGATCACGAGAGGCGATCGCCCAAGCCAAATGTGAACTCTTGGCAGAAATGCCTCAAACCGGCTGTGCGGTTCTCAATGCCGATAATGCCTTATTGATGGAAACAGCGGCGACGGTGTGGGCCGGAAAAACCCTCACCTTTGGCTTAACAGCGGGAGATTTGCAGGGAACCCTCCTCGATTCTCATACTCTCGAACTTGAGGGCCAACGCTATCCACTACCTCTTCCGGGCCGCCATAATGCCCTCAATTATCTAGCGGCGATCGCCGTGGCCCGCCTCCTCAACCTGAATACCAATCGCCTCAACCATGGATTAGCGGTTAACATTCCCAATGGACGCGCCCAAAAACATCTTCTACCGGGAGATTTAGAGTTATTAGATGAAACCTATAATGCTGGACTCGAATCGATGTTCGCCGCCTTGGAGTTACTGGCTGAAATTCCCGGAAAACGACGAATTGCTGTGTTAGGAACAATGAAGGAGTTGGGGGAACAATCCCTCGATTTTCATCGACAGGTGGGGGAACGGGTGAAACAGCTTAATCTGGATGCGTTGTTTATTTTGGCCGAACTGCCTGAAGCTGAAGCGATGGCGGATGGCGCTCATGGCTTATCCTTTGTTGATATTGAAAATATCGAGACTCCTGATGCGCATCACGCCTTAACTGAACGATTACGAACATTCTTGCAAGGGGGCGATCGCGTCTTATTTAAAGCCTCCCACTCCGTCGCCCTCCAGCGAATTGTGGATGCCCTAAAACGGTAAAATACCCGACCTACAAATGGCTAACCGATAGAAGAAAGATATAGAAACCTGTGAATCATCAAACGAATTGGATTAAACCTTTGAGATGGGGAGTCATCGCGGTGGGATGGGTGTTGCTAGGAGAAGCGACGGGGAACCTATCGGCACAACCCCTCAATCGTGACAGTTGGCCACCGGAAAAGATACCCCAGTCCACCTCAGTCGAAGATCAATCTCGACAGGGGTTCGCCCAGTGGTGTCAGGATCGCGATCGCCTCCCAGAGTCCACACAACGCACGATTCAGGTAATGCTAACTCGCGCTGATAGTGAAGATTGTCTTGAGGCAGAAAACAACCTCAATACCATAACAGATCTCAATCTTAGCGCCCAATCTCTCAGTGATTTGCGCCCCCTTGCTTCTCTAACGCATCTGACTCGCCTCGATTTGAGTGTTAATGAGATTACCGATATTTCTCCGTTACGTCAGCTAACGCAACTAGAGGAAATCCTCCTCAGTTTGAATGAAATTGAAGATATTTCTCCCCTAGCCTCGCTGCTGAATTTACGTAAACTCAACCTCGATCGCAATCAAATTCAGGATATTTCCCCCCTCAGTTCTTTAGTGAATTTGCGAGTGTTGTTTCTCAATGATAACGAGATTGAAGATATTGCACCCCTGACGTCTCTCGTTGAGTTACGAGTGGTGTTTCTCAATGACAACGAAATTGAAGATATTGCGCCCCTGACGTCTCTCGTTGAGTTACAAACCCTATCTTTGAATAATAACCAAATCCAGGATATTTCGCCCCTGCTTCCCCTCACCGAGATGTATGAATTGCATCTTGACAATAATGCCATTTCTGACCTCAATGGCTTGCAACAAATGACCCGTTTAAATGAGTTGTATTTAAGTGGCAATCAAATTATTAATATCGAGCCATTATCTAGCCTAAATGCCTTGACAGAATTATATATTCGTGATAATAAAATCCAGGATATTAGTCCCCTCCCCCAACTCACCAGCCTAAACTGGGCCGACTTTGAAGACAATGATATTTTAGACATTTCTCCCTTAGCCAACATGACGACGCTGGTACGGGTCATTTTAGTAGATAACCCCGTAAATCCGTCCACCTGTCCCGTGGAACCCGGAATTTGTCAATTTGAACCGGACGTTTAAGGTCATTTTGGGCTGTAGGCGCGTACCCTAGTGGTCACCCTCCCTAGAAGACGACCCCCTCATCACGGTAAACTTGTCCACTATTCACTATTCACTATTCACTATAGTCGCCCTCCCTAGAAGACGACCCCCTCATCACGGTAAACTTGTCCACTATTCACTATTCACTATTCACTATTCACTAACAATGCCTACCTTTCTCCTCGAAGTCGGTACCGAAGAACTCCCCGCCAGTTTTGTCGAAGGGGCCATCGCCCAATGGCGCGATCGCATCCCCCCCTCCCTCACCGAGGCCTTCATCGAACCGGCGGCGGTGGAGATCTACGGAACCCCGCGCCGTTTGGCGGTTTTGCTGCATAACCTTCCCAATCAACAACCCAATCGCAGCGAAGACATCAAAGGCCCCCCAGTTCGGGCCGCCTACAAAGATGGACAACCCACCAAAGCCGCCGAGGGATTCGCCCGCAAACAAGACGTCTCCTTAGAAGACTTAGAAATCCGGGATACAGAGAAAGGGGAATTTGTCTTTGTCCGCAAACAGATTTCCGGCCGTCCCACAGCGGACATTCTCACAGAACTCATCCCCCAATGGATCTTCAAACTTGAAGGAAAACGATTTATGCGTTGGGGTGATGGTGATGTGCGGTTTCCCCGTCCCATTCGTTGGCTAGTAGCCCTCCTCGATGAGAGTATTTTACCCCTAACCATTACCAGTGGATCGGATGTGGTGACGAGCGATCGCCACTCCGCCGGCCATCGCGTTCTCCACCCCGATCCCGTCTCCATTTCCCACGCCACCGACTACCTAGAGAACTTACGTCAAGCGGCGATCGAAGTCACCCCCCAACGCCGTCGCGAAACCATCGTTGAGGGGATTCATCACTGCGCCGCCGAGGTAGGGGGAACCGCTGATATCCCCGAAGACTTACTCGCCGAAGTTGTGCAATTGGTGGAATATCCCACCGCCGTCCTGGGCAAATTTGATGATGAGTTCCTAATTTTACCCCCGGAAGTCATTACCACAGTCATGGTCTCTCATCAACGTTATTTTCCGGTTCTAAACGCCGAGAAACCCCAGGAACTTCTCCCCTATTTTATTACCATTTCTAACGGTGATCCGGCGAAATCCGACCTCATCGCCGCTGGAAATGAACGGGTGATTCGGGCTAGACTTGCTGACGGGGAGTTTTTCTATAAAGCCGATTGTGAACAGCCCCTAGAAACCCTAGTTCCTCAGTTGGAAAGTATCACCTTCCAAGAAGATTTAGGAACCGTTAAAGATAAAGTGGATCGCTTCACGGCGGTGGCGAAGCAGCTGAGTCAAGCCCTAACGTTAAGTGAATCGGAACAGGCTAAAATTGAGCGGGCTTGCTATCTCTGTAAAGCCGACCTAGTCAGTCAAATGGTCTATGAGTTCCCGGAACTGCAAGGGGTCATGGGCGAGAAATACGCCCGTGTTAGTGGTGAAGATGAAGCCGTTTGTCGGGCAATTTTTGAGCATTACTTACCTCGGGGTGCAGAAGATAGTTTACCCCAGACGTTAACCGGACAAATTGTTGGATTAAGCGATCGCCTCGATACCCTTGTCAGTATTTTTGGCTTAGGGTTATTACCCAGTGGTTCCTCCGATCCCTTCGCCCTCCGTCGCGCCGCGAATGCGGTGATTAATATTATCTGGGCCGCAGACTTAGAACTCAATCTAAATCAATTCTTGCAGCAAGGAGTGGAGACCTTAAAAACCGCCCATCCTCAAACCTCACCAGAATTACTACAACAACTCCAAACCTTCTTCCTGCAACGGTTACAAACCCTCCTACAAGATGAGCGAGGCATTGATTATGACCTCGTCAATGGGGTATTGGGAGAAGATGACGCCGATTATGGCCAACGGGCACTAGAAGATGTTTTGGATACCCGCGATCGCGCCGAATTTTTGCAACAAATCCGTCAAGACGGAACCCTAGACATCATTTATGAAATCGTCAATCGTTCCGCCCGCCTAGCCAAGAAAGGGACGTTATCTAGCCAAGAATTAAACCCAACAACCATCATCAAGCCCGAATTATTTGAATCCCCCGCCGAACAGGGATTTTATGATGTCTTATTGGGGTTATTACCGCGTACCGAAGCCGCCCAACAAGACCGTAACTATAGCCAACTGATTGAAGGCTTAGTCGAAATTGCGCCCACCGTGCGCGAGTTCTTTGACGGCGAGAACAGTGTCCTCGTCATGGCCGACGATAAAGCCGTCAAAGCCAATCGTCTCAACCTCCTGGGGTTATTACGCAACCATGCCCGTGTTTTAGCCGACTTCGGGGCGATCGTCAAAAACGGCTAACCCCACCCCAGCACTCGAAACCGAGTGTCTTCAAGACACCCGGTTTCTGGCCCCATTCCTGGCCCCAGCCAAAGCCCAAAAGGCTCCTGTCAGTGATCTCCATCACAGCCCCTCAGGATCACTATCAGTTGTGCCACTGTTTTCAAGTGGCATACTAGAGCCATTAAGGGTGTAATAAGGGTCAACACACATGATTTCTACATTAGTTGAATCCGCATTTGAAACAGGGTGCTTAAGCGTCGCGTCAGAAGGACTCATCTGCCAAGTCCTGACTCACCGCGCCTATAGCCCTACAGACTTAGACGCATTACAACGTCTCCAACTAGCCGTTCAACGAGGGAAAATCCAGCGAGAAGCCTCTCGCCAATCCACGGTACTATCAAACCTGATGGTTGCCGCTTAGAATTTCACAGTCCTTTGTCCGAGAACCCCTCCAAACCCCCCGTCGAACAGACTGTCCAACACAGCCGCCTCATCGCCGCCTCCCCCATCTACTACGGTTGGCTGATTTTCCTCGCCGGAAGCTTGGGGATGCTGATGACCATTCGCCGGTCAAACCGTCGGCGTAACCTCCTCGGAACCGTCAGCGGTTCCTTTTTTTCTCCCCGGAGTCGGACGCTTCATCGACCGTTGCGGTCCCCGCAAAGCCGTCATCAGCGGGGATTTTCTCCCAACTCAGCGTGTCAATCAGGCAATCTTTGGCTGCTATAATAAGCCGCCCAAGAAATCTGAGACATCCTCAAGCACACCACTCGTCACCGAACCGCTCGTCAAGGCCTCCGCAATCGGAGACAAAGCGGCAGAATCGATCGCCCCCGTGAACACCCCCGGATTCGCCACAACAAATTGGAAAAACTCATTCGCCAGCGTCTGAAACTCCGGTGTCGCCACAATGGACTCAATCACACCGAGATCCGAGACACTGAGATTGCCAAATAACTCCTCAGCAGCATCTAGAAATTGCGGACTGGTGAAGGGGTCCTCCAAAGAACCGGTATTAAACCCATTCAGAGTATTGAGTGACTCGATCGCGCTCTCAACGTCTAACGCCGTAAAATCACCCGACGACGCATCCCCAGAGCCCGGTGCAGGCGCTTGGGCATCGACAAAATCATCGGCACTAATCGTAGAGGCTGCGACATTGTTGAGAACTGCGATCAGGTTCCCGTCGCGGCGAATCTCTGTATTGGCCCCCGATGACTCAATTTCGAGATCATCTACCGTCACACCAGGAGCCAGTCGCAGTTTATCTTAAATGTCAAAAGAAGACTCCCGTTAGAGCCGAAGGCTTAGCGGTGAGATGAATTTTGACTAAAAATAGGTGGTAGGATTGTGGAGCCAACG
>LJZT01000038.1:31094-37876 GCA_001314905.1 Phormidium sp. OSCR | reverse complement strand
AAAGCGAATCATCTCAAAGCGAATCATCTCAAAGCGAATCATCTCAAAGCGAATCATCTCAAAGCGAATCATCTCAAAGCGAATCATCTCAAAGCGAATTACCTGAAAACCAAGCAACCGCCCCAACCGTAGAAGCTGAGTTTATCGTCCGCAACGCCTCAGCCGATGCGATCGCCCGTCGTTATGACCTCCCCACCAGCGGAGGTGTTGGCAATTTCAACGCCCGAGGAACCTTGGAAACCGCAGGGGAAACCACCCTAATTCGGCTGCCGATTATCGAAATCGCCGGTGGTCGGGCACAGGGAGGAGTCTTATTAGAGAATGATACCTGGGCATTACAACTAGCCAGCCAAACCGTTTCCCTGGCGAGTCTTGTGCCTCAAGATATCAGTCAACGCTACGGAGTCGGAGGCTTTAGCGGTCAACTCCGCTTAGCCGGAGAGATTGGCGTTACCGATATCGCCCAACTCGAAGCCATCGCCGAAGGACAACTGCAACTCCTCGGTTCAGCCATTCCCGTTCAGGCGGCATTACAAAATGGCAACTGGGAAACCGTGTTCACCGCTGAAAACCTAACGCCACCGAGTCAAATCTTGCCCCAGGAACTAGCGGACTTGCCATTGGGACCAATATCTGGCAGTTTGCAAGTGGCCGGAACCATTGCTGATTTAGAACAGTTCGATCTGGCCAATCTCAGAGGCCAAACCTCCTTAACCACCCGCATTGCCGAGAGTCCCCTGCGTCTCGATGCTGGACTGAGTGAGGGAATCTGGCAGGCCCAACTCATCACCGAAGGATTGCCCCTATCGCCCTTTGTGGCCGTTCCACCCGAGATTCGTCTGGGAACCTTTGCCGGCCAGGCCGCCTTAGCGGGCGATGTGGCCAACTTAGACCGTCTCAATCTGCAAAGCCTCGAAGCTGAGATTCAGGGAGAATTGACGGTCAATGGTGGTCAAGTCGAGATTGTTAGTCAAATCGCCCAGGGTCAAATGCAGGGAGAGGCGATCGCCCAAAACGTCAATCTCACCGCCTTGATCCCCAACGCCGATCTCACCCCAAGTCTGTTGACGGGTCGGGGTCAATTCCGCATTCCCCTAGGGAACCCCTCCCTAGAAACCCTGACGGCCCAAGGTCAAATTGGGGTCGTTTTAGCCGAAGGAGGTTTGACCGGGAATTTCCAATTAAACGAGGGAAACTGGCTTATCGATGCCGAACAACTGCAAATTCCCCTCATGCCCTTTGTAGACTCTCCCGTGGCCCTATCCCCCTTAGTCAAAGTCGGTGAGATTGCCCGCCTGAGTGGGTCTGTGAGCGATCTGCGTCCCCAAGCCATCTCAGGCCAGTTACAGGTCGGCTTCCAATTGGGAACCGTTGCTGTCCGTGAGAACAACCCCGAAGACTTGGGGGGAGTTTTGATGGATATTACCCTAGGTAATGGCAATTGGCAGGTCTTGGCCCAATTGCAAAATGCCAATTTACAGGAATTAGTCCCCGGTTTGCCCCAATTACCCGGTCAAACAGCACCCTTGGATGTAGCAGGACGCTTAGATGGGGCGATCGCCGTCACCGGAGGTTGGCAGGAGTTTACCCCCATCAACATCGCCATTCAAGAAGGGGCCATGCAGGTCAGTGGCTTCCAAGTCGGCGATCGCCGCTATGACCCCATTATCAGTGGTCCCATCACCGCTGACAAAGAGGGAGTCCTAGTACAACTGTCTGGACAAACCCAACTCGACCCCAGTCGCCCTCAGGATGGCCTCTCTCTACGTCTAACTCCCGAGTTGTCCCCCCAAGCCTTTGCCCTACAACTGGGGAACACCGCCGCTAGAGGCTTGCTGGAGAACAAACTCTGGGACATTGACCTAGAGAACTTCCCTCTAGCTATGTTGAACCTCGAACCCGTCGGCGATCGCGGTCGTCTCCAGGGAGAACTCACCGCCACCGTAACCACCGATCCCAGGGGGTCCCTCGTCTCCGGGGCCTTAGGCATCCGCGACCCCAGTTTAGGCCTGACGCAAGCCGATACCCTGCAAGGAGAATTTATCTGGGCCAACCAGGTTCTACAACTCGACGGAGTGGAACTGCAACAAGGGGACAGTCGCTATGGCTTTGATGGCAGCATCACCGCCACAGAGGACCCCCAATTCGCCGGGGCCTTAAAAATCTATCAAGGGGATATCCAACAAATTCTCGAAGCCCTCCGCTGGTTTAACCTCGACGACGTACAACAGGGGTTTGAAGCCGTTGACTACGCCGAGGCAGAGGTTCTCGACCCCGTTGGGGTGGGCATTCCCGAGGCGAGTCTAATTCGGCAACTGCAACGACTCGTTGAAATCGAAGTTCTCTTACAGCAGCAACAACAGGCCCGCGAGGAAGCCTCGCCCCTACCGGAGTTGGCCCTCTTGCAAGGACAGTTTTCAGGAGACATTAATCTCGCCGGATCTCTGAGTCAAGGGATTGACTTTGACTTCAACTTAGGGGGAGAGGACTGGCAATGGGATGACTACCAGATTCACACGATCGCCACTCAGGGCGAGTTCAGCGACGGCGTTTGGGACATTCAAAATTTTAATTTCCGGGCCAATCTCGATGACCCCCAGCAGACCCAACTGACCTTCAACGGCATCCTTGGGGCCCCCGAACAGTTGGGACAGTTTATGTTGACGGGACTCCCCATGTCCGTGATCTCGGAGTTTATTGAGTTTCCCGAGGGAGTGCGACTCGGGGGCAGTTTTGATGCCCAGGCGACCCTCTCAGGACGATTGGAAAATCCGGCGGCCCGGGGTGAAATTCGCTGGACCAACGGCCAAATTAACCAACAGTCCGTGACTCAGGCCCAGGGCGGGTTTGCCTTGGCTAATGGTCGCCTCAATTTTGGGGCGGGGGCAACCCTACGAGATGACGCTGATCCGATTCGGCTACGGGCGACGTTACCGCTGCTGATTCCTGGCTCTACGGTGCGCCCAGACAGCAAGGAGTTTGAAATTGCCGTAAATGCTCAAAATGAGGGATTGGAGGTGTTGACGGCGCTCACAGACGGGGCTTTGGAATGGTTAGATGGGGAGGGGACCTTAGAGTTGGCGATCGCCGGAGAACAGGTGGGTATGGGCTTTAATTATCTGCCCTTGGCCACCCGTGGCCGGGCTGAGTTTCGTGATGCTGAGTTTAATTCGCCCCAACTCCCGGAACCCTTGACTCAAGTTAATGGAACCCTGGAATTTCTCGATGATACGGTGGTTGTGTCTGACCTGACGGGACAGTTTCGTCGCGGTTCGGTGCGGGCGGCGGGGGAGTTACCGGTGTTTTCTCCCTTACCGGTGGAGAACCCCTTGCAGGTGACGTTTGACCAAGTGGAGTTAGAACTCGAAGATCTCTATCAGGGTCGCATTGATGGAACCGTGGAGATCACCAATTCAGCCTTATTTCCCAATTTAGGGGGACAGGTTCTGTTGACTCAGGGACAGGTGTTTATCGCCCAGGAGGAGGCCGCGACTGCAAGCGAGACGGTTGATTTGGAAACACCACCGATTATTAGTTATGACAATCTCCTGTTGGAATTAGGGCGTGGAGTCCAAATTATTAGTTTTCCAGTGCTGAATTTTGTGGCTGACGGTAAGTTACTGGTCAATGGCCCCTTTGAACGTCCCGAACCGAAGGGAACCATTTTTTTACGGGATGGACAGGTGAATTTGTTTACCACAACCTTTACGTTGACGCGAGGGGAGAATACGGCCACCTTTGATCCTCAGTTTGGTCTCGATCCAATTTTGGATGTCCGCTTGCGGGCAGCGGTTCAGGAGACGACACGACCCCGGATTATCTCACCGGTGGGGTTTGACCGTTTGGGAACCGGGACGGAAATTGTGGACCCGTCTATTGAACGAGGTGGGGTGGAAACGGTGCGGATTGAGGCCGAGGCCCAGGGATTGGCCAGTCGTCTGTTTGAAGGCTTCGGGGTTGGGGAGGTGGCGGCCGCCCAAACGGCTTTGGAGTTGAGTAGTTCTCCGGCGCGATCGCAGACGGAAATTCTCTCACTCATTGGCGGCGGGGCTTTGGGAACTCTCGGCCAACAAGATCCCTCGTTGGTGGTGGCCAGCTCGGCGGTCTTAACTCAGATACAATCGATCGTGGGCCGGGCGTTGGGCTATCGTGATTTTCGCTTGTTCCCAGCCGTTGATCCCAGAACTTCGGTGTTGGGGTTGGGGGCTGAGGTGGGGGTGAACCTCACGGATGATTTCTCGGCTTCGATTCTGACGATTCTCAATCGCGATGACTCCACTCGCTTTAGTGTTCGCTATCGCATTGATGATAATTGGGTCATTCGAGGATCGACGGATTTTGATGATGATAATCGTGGCGCGGTGGAGTTTCAGATGCGGTTTTGAGGGGAAAGGCAAGAGGCATAACCCACCCCTAACCCCTCCCAAGAGGGGATGGCAAGAGGCAAGAGTCAAGAGGCAATCTAGCCAGTGATTGAGAGACAGGAGAGATGACGATGGAGAGACAGTTGAGAATTGCGGCGGTGGGAGATGTTCATGATCAGTGGGATGAACGGGATAACGCCATTTTGCAGGACTGGGATCTGGATTTGGTGCTGTTTGTGGGGGATTTTGGCAATGAGTCGTTGACCATTGTTGAGTGTATTTCTCGCTTGTCCTTGCCCAAAGCTGTTGTTTTAGGCAATCATGATGCCTGGTATACGGCGACCCCTTGGGGACGCAAGAAATGTCCCTATGACCGTCAGCAAGAGGATCGCGTTCAACGCCAATTTGAGATCTTGGGAGGCGATCGCGTTGGCTATCGGGTCCGGGATTATCCCCAGTTGGGCGTTTCGGTGGTGGGGGGTCGTCCCTTTAGCTGGGGTGGAAGTCGTTGGACTATGCAGGAGTTTTATCAAACTCGGTTTGGGGTGGGGAGTTTGCAGGAGTCGGGCGATCGCATCAGCCAGGCCCTCAACGCCGCCACCGAACCTATCCGTATTGTTCTGGCCCACAACGGCCCTTTCGGCTTGGGAGAGACGGCGGAATCCCCCTGTGGTCGGGACTGGAAGCCGATTGGCCAGGATCATGGGGACCCCGACTTAACTCAGGCGATTCAGGCTAGTCAGGAGGCGGGACACCCGCCGCTATTAGTGGTTTTTGGTCATATGCACCACCGGCTACGTCATACCAAACAGCGACTTCGCCAATCCTTCGCCCAGGACGAGTTTGGTACGGTGTATCTCAATGTAGCCTCGGTTCCCCGATGGGTTGGGGAGGGATCGCAGCAACGTCGCAATTTTACGCTGATTACCCTCGATGGCCCCGAGGTAACGGCGGCGGATTTGGTCTGGACGGATAATCAGGGCCAGATCGATCGCCGTCTGTCCTATTTTCCGACCCCGGAAAAGGTCAAACAATTGTCCCTGTGACGCAGATAGCCAATTGGACTGTCTTTCCTCCAATGTCTGGATTTAAGTCTTGATTTTGCAGCGGTTACAACCAATTTCCTAATAAAACAAATGGCGACCAATAGGCAGGATGCTGATACTCAGAAGACCGCAATAACGCTAACTGAGCTTGACGTAAACTTTCCGCTTTCTTTTGTCCTGAATTTGCCCAAAGTTGTCGATAAAATTCAATCATTAACTCGGCAGTTGGTTCGTCCTGAACAGACCAGAGGGTGGCCAAGGTACTGCGAGCGCCCGATCGCAGCGCAAACCCGGCAATTCCCAGAGTCGCGCGATCGTCCCCCCGAGCCGTCTGACAAGCACTCAAGACCAGTAAATCAATGGGATTCGGACGAGTGGGCGATCGCAACACCACATCTAAATCCTGAACATTAATTCGTCCCTCCCAAGTCAACAAAAACGTCTCATCAGCCCGAGAACTAAACTGACCATGAGTGGCTAAATGAATCACATTAAACGCATCATTGCGACTTTGAGCCACCAACGCCTCCCGTGTAAAGGCCTGATTGAGCAACGATTGGCTTTGGGGGAGTAACTCCGCAATCTGGGTCATCTCCGCCTCCACCGCTGGAATCGCAGCAAAGCCTTGATGAGGCTCACTCAGTCCTCCGAGGAGTACATGAAACTCCCCCTGGGCTAAAGACCCGGCCTCAACTAACTCAAGACTCTGATTCAGGGCGATCGCATACTGTTGAATCAAATACTCTCCCGAGGTGCGATCGTACAAGGCCCCCAAGGGAAGATTACGCAATTTGCCATCGGGAACAAAGACCAACGTCTCAATCTGATGCTGCTGCAAGACCTCTTGGACTGGGCGAATTAGCCAATCATAGACCTGAGCCGATCGCTCTAGGCGCTCCTCGTCTGCCACCGCCGGATTGATCGACGCTAACATCAGGGACAACCCCTCCTCGAGTTCCGTGCGAGGTTTTTGGGTTTCGTAAAGGATGGGAGGTTCCCCCGCCAGCGAGAGAATGACCGCCAGGCGATCGCTCAACAGGGCCGTATAAAACACCGCCGCCGACTCATCAAGTTCCTCTAACGCGATCGCATCGGCTTCGAGACAAGTTTCTCGGAAAAAGTTGTTTAACTCCGACAACTGCAACGAAATTAACGTGCGTTGCGCCTCCTGAACCCTCGTTTGTTGCCAGGAAGCTTGGCCAGGGGAGTCCGTTGTTTGGGCCGTTTCGAGTAAGAGTCGCACCAAACCCAGATAAACCGGTTCAATCTGGTGACGATAGGAAAACTGAAGTTCAGGATCAAGGCCGACTAAATCCAGCCGTAACTCATCCAACCGGCTCACCGTATCCCGATAGAGGGCGATCGCCTCGGC
>LJZT01000038.1:0-31068 GCA_001314905.1 Phormidium sp. OSCR | reverse complement strand
CCGAGTTGCCATTGCCATAAAATCCTTAAGTCCCGACTATCTAAGTTTCCCTCAAGAGTTTGAGCCAATGTCAGGGCCTGTTGCGTCAGTTGCTTAGCCGTATCCCATTGTTCGGCCTGTTCGTAGAGTTGAGCCAGTTGGCCCAAGCCATAGGATTCCCCTCGGCTATCTTGAAGTAAGCGAGAGTCTTGCACCGCTTGGCTTAACTGTTGAGCCGCTAACCCCCGATCAGCCAACGCATCCGAGCCTAGTAAACTCTGACTCAAGTTGATGCGGCCATAACTCGTCGCTCGCGAAGGAGGACGCTCCTGCAACTGGGCCTGAAGCTGTGTCAACTGAACCCTCGCCGCCGCCGTATCTTTGAGATCTATCAACACCGCCAAGAGGTTCAGCCGAGCTGCTAAGGCCAAATCTGGGTCTGGGTTGGCTACCAACACCTCCTCATAAGCCGCCCTCGCCGCGTGCAATCGCTGCTGATCCCGATGGCCATTAGCCAAGCGAAACCGCAATTGAGCCATCAACCTGTCATCGCCTAACTCGTCCCCTAACCTAAGCCCCTGCTCTAAAATCGCCTGGGACTGTTCCGGTTCAGCCATAATTTGCAACACCTCCCCCAGTTGGGCCAGAGCCTGCACAGAAAGACGCGAGGGAGGGAACTGCTGCAATTGCCCTAACAGCGACGTTAACGCCTCTCGGGCTAGAGGATAGGCCCCCAAGGTTTGCAAGGCCTGAATTTGATTGAGAGTGCTGCCGAAACGACCTTCAGTGAATTGTGCCTGCTCATAGGCCTGTTGGGCGGCCTGCCAAGTGTCTCGGGCCTGTTGAGTGTGACCTTGGAGAAAATAGGCTCGACCGCGACTATTGAGGGCCAGAGCCAGAATCCGAGCCTCAGCCGTCTCCTGGGGAGAGTTGGCCAGTTCCGCCAAACTCCCATCACTCGCGGCCATGGCCTCGGACCATTGCCCCAAATCTTGATATAGCAATGATAGAGCCGTCAACGCCAAAGACTGGCTGAGGCGTTCGCGAAGCGTGCGGGAACCGCAATCGCCCCCGCAGTCCAACCGTTGCGCCTGACGCTGCCACCATTGGACTTGTTCAGATACCGGTAACGTCTCCAGGGCCGCCAAATCCCCAAATGCCCCATCAATCATACTCTCCGAGGGGCGATCGACCCATAGCACGGTTCCCCGCAAGAGATTTCTGGGGTCTGAGGGAACCCCGCCATGACCGGAAATAACAAACTCATTGCCGTCCTCAGCGCGACAGGCCGGCATCACTAAATCGGCCGGGTCAACGGTACCATCTAAGTCCCACAACGGACGATTAACGGGCAATCCTGGACGAATCTCCAAGCCATTAAGCGGTGGTAACGACGGCGAGATATCTGCCGGACTAGCCCACAGTGGCGATAACCCCAACATGAGCAGCGTCGTCACTAAGACTCCCCCCCACACCTGCTTCATGCTCATATCTATTGCGCTTGATAGCCGCTCAAAAATTCACATAAGGCTCGTTCTTGATACTGACTTGCTAAATCTTGCAGATGAGCCGTAAAGGGACGTAACTGAGGCTGGTCTTGTTCGAGGGTTTCGGCGCGGCGTTTCAAATCTTTCAAATTTCCTTTACGAGCTAAATGGAGTAGTTCTTCAATCACCGTATCAGGAACCATCTCTGGGGGACAGGCTTGTTCGACGGTTTTTGAAGTCTGAGACGGTTGGCGATCGCCATCCTCTTGCAACACCCAGCGTAACTGAAGATGGCGTTCTAAGAGCAATAACACATCACTGCGATGGAAAGGTTTGCTTAAAAATGCCGTTGCGCCCGCGTCTAAACTGCGATCGCGTGCATCACTAAAGACATGACTCGATAGCGCAATAATCGGCCACTGTCTGTTGGTTTCCTGCTGACGTAAGGTTTCAATGAAGGCAATACCATCATTTTCGGGCCAATCGAGTTCCGTCAAAATCGCATCGACAGGATGGGTCTTGAGGCTCGTTAACGCCTCTTTGACTGTTGCAGCCTCAAGGATTGAGAAGCCGAGAGGAGTCAGTAAAGCACTCATAATACTCCGACTATCGGCGGTTGGATCAGCAATCAATAGACAAGGGGATGTTCCCGAAACAGAAGTAACTTTAGAGTAGTCTCGTGATAAAATCGGCGCTTTTTTTGCTTCTAGCGTCGGCAAGGTCAACTCAAAATAAAAACAGGTTCCTTGTCCCGGTTGGCTGTCAACTTGTAATTCTGACCCCATTAAGCGAATGAGTTGACAACAAATCGCTAAGCCAAGTCCGGTTCCTTCGGCGAGTTTTTGTGTTTCTTTGACTTGTTCAAAGGGTAAAAATACGGTTTTTAACTGTTCAGAATTCATGCCAACCCCTGTATCCGTTACAGTAAATTTAAGGCGAATTTGTTTTGATTCTTGATTATGGCTTGATTCAGGACAATTATGAGGATGCAAATTAGGTGCACGAGAGTCCTGATGGGTTACTGGAAAAACCCTTAGCGACACAGACCCTTTTATTGTAAATTTAATCGCATTACTCATTAAATTAACGAGAACTTGTCGCAATCGCTTATCATCAGCAACGACCAGTTTCGGCAAGGAGTCATCTAATTCTAAATAGAAGGAAATCCCTTTCTTTTCTGCGGCGGGTTTAAACATTTGCGCCCCTTGCAGCAAAAACGGTTTTAAGGGAATCGGTTTGGGGTCGAGTTCGAGTTTCCGGGCCTCAATTTTGGAGAGATCGAGGATATCATTAATCAGTTCGAGCAGATAAGTTCCACATTGATAGATCACCCCAACACCACGACGTTGACTATTGAGATCCTTGGCGTGTTGCAAAATTTGAGCATAGCCGAGAATGCCATTGAGGGGAGTTCGCAACTCATGACTCATATTAGCCAGAAACTCACTTTTGGCCATATTGGCGGCGTCGGCGGCCTGTTTGGCGGCTTCGAGTTCTTGGGTTCGCTCACGCACTTGGCGTTCTAAGTCCTTCGAGTAATCTTGTAAGCGTTGGGTAAAGGCCCGCAATTGATGTTGATGATAGCGATGACGAGTGAGTGTCGTCGTCGCCAGGAAGGCCAGGAGTGGGGAGACGGTAGGAATGAGCCAACCGTGAATGAGGCTACCATAGGCGATCGCCCCCATTACCACCATCCCCCCTGTGACCCATAACAGGGGATAAAGCCAAGTCGACTGCTCCTTAAAGGGTTCTCGAAGCAACCCTCTCCAGGTTCCATAGGTTCCCAACGCCGCCCAGAGCAAAATCCAGCCCCATTCGCCATAATGATGCCAGAAGCGAATCACGGGCCGACCATCGAGAGCGCTACTGAGAATTTGACTGACGCCATGAGCGTGAACTTCAACTCCACTCATCTGATAGTGAGGGAGGCGATTGTGGTTCCCCCAGGCGTCGCCATCCCTCGGGGACTCTGAAGAAGCGGTGGCGTTGAAGCGATACTGATAGAGAGCCTGACTATAGGGCGTGAGAAACAAGTCGTTAATACTCTCGGCTTCGGACCCAATCAAGACAATGCGATCGCGAATCAACTGCGGCGACACTCTCCTCTGCAAGACATCCGACACGGACACCTGCTCAAAGGGACTGGCGGGACTGCGATAGTTGAGAAAGATCTGATAGCCCCCTAAATCAGCGGGGGAATAGCCGCCTTCAACCCCCGTTAAGGGCGAAAACTGAGCCTGGCCGAGTTGATAGTGATGCCCTTCGCGCACCTCTAAATCCACTCCCATCTGTTGGAGATATAAGAGACTCACCTGAGTGGCGAAACCGAGCCTAATCTCCCCCTCAACCGAAGCGGAGATGATGAGGCGGCGAATTTTACTATCACCATCTTGAGGTACATCGGCTAACCCCACGCGATCGCGCTGGGCTAGAATTGGCGGCGGTGCAACGGTTCCTCGGCCAAACGCCTTTTCGACACCAATTAAATTAGGAAGTTCCGCCATCAGGGCCTGTAACCGTTCATGACCGGGAGGTTGTGGCAGATCCCGATAGAGATCTAAACCAATGACACGGGGATTTTGGGCCGCTAACGTCTCTAACAGATCCGCCAATACCGCATCCGAGAGTGGCCAACCTCCCAAAGCCGTAATATCGGCTTCTTGCACCGTCACCAACAACAGCCGAGATTCTAAGGATTCCGCAGGACGCAACACCAAAAGCGTATCAATGGCCAGCCATTCTAACCGTTGAAACGCCCCCCAAGCCGATCCTAGGGCGACGGTTGTGGTGACCAAGACGATAATCACTTCTCGCTCAAAGCGTTTCAGCCAACGGGAAAGACCCAGCATGGGCAGAGTTAGTCCGAGACATCGAGGAACGGTTCGTTGGCGATCGCGGCCAGGCCCACTTGGTTGAGAAGATCGTCCCAAGACTGACTCACCACAGACGCATCGGGACGATTCTGTCTGAGGTCGGCCAACGTACTCAAGGCATCATACCAAATCCCCTGACGACCATAGGCATTAGCTAACGGGAGCGATCGCCGTCCTTTACTTTGTCCAACAACGGCTTTGAGGTCCTCATTGGGAGCAACTCGCCGCACCCAACCGGATACCCGAGGACTATCGGGGCGCAAACGTTCTTCTGTCACTAGGGCAAAATGCCATTGATAGGTTTGGCCGGTTTCTAAGGCTGGGACTGTGTCGGGTAACTCCAGGCGCATCACCCCCATCTCGGTAATGGGCACATAGCCTTGATAATGTCCGTCTCCGTCTTCGGTTAGCACACTAAAAAAGGCTAAACGGGCCGAAGTTCGTGGTACATAGACAAAGAAACTGGGATACCCTTGGGTCGTTTGACCATAGTGATCGCTCGGCACTAAGGCCCTCAATTCTGAGGTCGTATCCCGAGATCCGGCCCCACCGGTATTGACTGGTGGGTCGTCATTGGGAGGAATAAAGGTGACATCACCTCGGGAGGCGCCTCCCTGAGTCTGTCGTGGCGGTTCTTCATTCGGGGGAATGAAGGTAATGGCCGCCGTCGGGAAAGAAAGGCTACTGATTAGCCCGATGGTGAGGGTTGAGAGAATACGGTGTGGGAACATGGGGAATAGTGAATAGTGAATAGTGAATAGAAATAACGTAGGGGCGTACCTTTATGGTCGCCCTTTTCTTCCGGCAAAAGGTCAAGAGTCTGATTGCACCTCCCCGTATAATTGTGGAAAATTCTTCAGTGAAACGGGTTGATTGAGATCACCGGTTTCTCTATTGCTTCATCTCATAGGCATCCCATAGGAGTTCCATCATGACTCACTCAACTCGTTGGCAGTTCTGGATCGATCGCGGGGGGACGTTTACCGATATTGTGGCCCAACGTCCCGATGGCCAGATCGTGACCCACAAACTTCTCTCAGAGAATCCTGAACGTTATGCTGATGCAGCGGTACAGGGGATTCGAGATCTCTTGCAACTCGACCCCGAGGCGGCTATTCCTGATGAGGACATTGCTGACGTGCGTATGGGAACCACGGTTGCTACCAATGCCTTATTAGAGCGTAAAGGCGATCGCACGGTGTTGGTTGTCACTGAGGGATTCCGGGATGCACTGCGGATTGGTTACCAAAATCGTCCCGATATTTTTGCCCGTCAGATTCAGTTACCGAGTCTGTTGTGCGATCGCATCCTAGAAGCTGAAGAACGCTATCAAGCCGATGGAACCTGCCTCAAACCCCTCAACTCCGAAGCCCTAAAACCCCAATTGCAACAGGCCTATGACGACGGGATTCGCAGTTGCGCGATCGCCCTCACCCACGGCTACCGCTATCCCCAGCATGAAGATCGCATTGCAGCCATCGCCGCTGAGATTGGCTTTACGCAAATCAGTCGTTCTCATCACGTCAGTCCTCTGATTAAACTCATTAGTCGCGGCGATACCACCGTCGTCGATGCCTATCTCTCGCCCATTCTACGCCGCTATGTCGAACAGGTGAGTCGTCGCCTGTTTTCTTCCCCCAGTGACTCCCGCCTCCAGTTTATGCAGTCCAACGGCGGCTTAACGGCGGCCCAAGACTTTCAGGGAAAAGACAGTATTCTCTCGGGGCCGGCTGGAGGGATTGTCGGCGCGGTTCAAACCAGTCGTCGGGCGGGGTTTTTCAAGATTGTTAGCTTCGATATGGGGGGAACGTCAACGGATGTGGCCCATTATGCCGGCGATGACGAGGGACCGGTTGACTATGAACGGGAGTTTGAGACGGAAGTGGCGGGAGTCCGGCTGCGAACCCCGATGATGGCGGTGCATACCGTCGCCGCTGGCGGTGGGAGTGTGTTGCATTTTGATGGATCTCGCTATCGGGTGGGTCCTGACTCGGCGGGGGCTAATCCTGGCCCGGCGGCCTATCGACGCGGTGGCCCTCTCACCGTCACCGATTGCAATGTCATGTTGGGGAAACTGCAACCCCAGTTGTTCCCGGCGGTGTTTGGCCCCGACGGGAATCAACCCCTCGATGGGGACACCGTTCGTCAGCAGTTCCAAGCCTTGGCCGAGGAGATTCACGAGGCGACGGGGGATGAACGCCCTCCTGAAGCTGTAGCCTCGGGGTTTTTGGCCATCGCCGTGGAGATTATGGCCAATGCGATTAAGAAAATCTCTCTACAACGGGGCTATGATGTCTCCAACTATACTCTCTGCTGTTTTGGCGGGGCGGGGGGACAACACGCCTGTTTGATTGCTGAAGCGTTGGGGATTTCAACCATTTTTCTCCATCCTTATGCGGGGGTTCTTTCGGCTTATGGGATGGGATTAGCTGATCAGCGTCAGTTACAGGAGATGTCTCTGGAAGTCCCCTTATCTGCCGAGACGTATGGGCAACTTGAAGGCCAGTTTGAGGTGATGGCCCAGGCGGGGACGGCGTCTGGGGGCGATCGCTCCCCGCAACAGTTACGCAAGGTGCATTTGAAGTACGAAGGGACTGATTCGGCCTTGATTGTGGATTTTGCCACAATTCCTGAGATGCGAGAGGCTTTTGAAGCCCTCTATCGTCAACGCTATGGCTTTGTCATGGAGGCTAAACCCCTGGTGGTGGCGACGGTGTCCTTGGAAACGGTTTGGCCAGGCGATTGCCCGTCTGAACCAGCGCGAACCCGTCAGTCGGATCAGCCACCACAACCGATGACAACGGTGTCTACCTATCTTAAGGGAGACTGGCGACCCACTCGGGTTTATGAGCGAGATAGTTTGCAGCCGGGGGATGTCATCCAAAGTCCGGCTATCCTGGTTGAAACGACGGGAACCAATGTCCTCGAACCGGGGTGGGAGGCGATGTTAACCGAGCAAAATCATCTCATTTTCCGGCAATGTCAACCTCTAGGGGATGAGGAAACCCCTGAGATGGATGAGATGGATGAGATGGATGAGATGGATGAGATGGACTGCGATCGCGCTGATCCGGTGTTGTTGGAGATTTTTAATAATCTGTTTCGGGCGATCGCAGAACAAATGGGGGTGACGCTGCAAAACACCAGTACTTCGGTCAATATCAAGGAACGGCTCGATTTTTCCTGCGCCATTTTCGATGGGGAGGGCCAATTGGTGGCCAATGCGCCCCATATTCCGGTTCATTTAGGCTCGATGAGTGAGAGTGTGCAAGCCTTGATCCGGCGATCGGGAGACTCCCTCAATCCCGGAGATGTTTATGTTCTCAATAATCCCTATAACGGCGGCACTCATCTCCCCGATGTCACCGTCGTTACCCCCGTATTTGCCCCCAGTTCTGACGGCGATGACGGGGACGCTCCCCTTTTCTATGTTGCCGCTCGCGGTCATCATGCTGATATTGGGGGAATTACTCCTGGTTCGATGCCCCCAAATAGTCGTCATGTGGACGAAGAGGGCATTCTTTTAGATAACCTGGCTTTGGTGAAACAAGGGGTCTTTCAAGAATCTGCACTTCTGAAGGTGCTGCGATCGGGTCCCCATCCGGCTCGCAATGTGGCTCAAAATATCGCCGATTTACAAGCTCAAATTGCTGCCAATCAAAAGGGTGTCGATGAACTCCTGAAAATGACTCGTCACTATGGCTTGGAAACAGTACAAGCCTATATGAACCATGTACAAAATAACGCAGAAGAATCCGTCCGTCGAGCCATTTCTGTCTTGAAAGATGGAGAATTTACGTACTCTTTAGACGACGGCAATATCATTCAAGTTCACATTACCATTAACCCCGAACAGCGTCGCGCCAAAATTGATTTTACTGGTACATCTGACCAACTCAAAACCAACTTTAACGCCCCGGCTGCTGTCTGCAAAGCGGCTGTCCTCTATGTCTTCCGAACCTTAGTTGAAGATGACATTCCCCTCAATGCGGGTTGTCTAAAACCCCTAGATATCATCATTCCTGAGGGCTGTTTACTGAATCCGAACTATCCGGCGGCGGTGGTGGCCGGCAATGTGGAAACCTCCCAAGGGATTACGGATGCTCTTTATGGAGCGTTAGGGGTGTTAGCGGGTTCCCAGGGAACCATGAATAATTTTACCTTTGGCAACGAAACCTATCAGTATTACGAAACCATTTGTGGTGGCTCTGGGGCAGGGCCAGGGTTCTCTGGTACGGATGCGGTGCATACCCACATGACCAATTCCCGTATGACCGACCCAGAGGTTCTCGAATGGCGTTTCCCCGTGGTTTTGGAGTCATTTGCTATTCGGCGGGGAAGTGGCGGCCAGGGGCAATTCTGCGGCGGCTGTGGGGTGGTGCGTCGGCTACGGTTTTTGGAGCCGATGACCGCTTCGATTCTCTCGGGCCATCGGGTGATTCCTCCCTCGGGGTTAGGGGGCGGTGAGCCGGGCCAAGTGGGACACAATTGGGTTGAACGCACTGACGGAACCCGGATGGATTTAGGGGGAACAGCAACGGTAGCCATGAACCCAGGAGATGTGTTTGTGATTGAAACTCCCGGTGGAGGAGGATTCGGGGCGAGATAGGAGGACGGGGGCGGCGATCGCCCCCACCACTTTGGCGGCGATGTTAACGTGGGGGGAAAAGAAAAATTGTTAATCGCGATGCGTTCGGGCAGTTTATAACCTGTCAGTCAATGCCAAAACGGGTTACAAGCCCGAACACATCCTACCCGTGTTTCCTATTTCCCTTTCTCTGGTCTTATGAAAAAACTATCTCTACTATTAGCAAGTTTGTTGGCCATTCTTTCGGTCAACAGTATCAGTATTAGAAACTCGGCGGTTCACTTTAACCTGGAATTTGGGATTGAGTTAGCCGAGGCCCGTCGAGGCGGTGGCCGCAGTCGAGGAGGGTCCTTTAGTCGCCCCAGTCGCAGCTCGCCAAGTCGTTCTCGGGGGTCTGGTGGGTCATCGGGAGGGAGTCGCCCGTCACGAAGTACACCATCACGGACAGCTCCCCGAAGTACGCCCCGAAGTACGCCCCAGAGTACACCCACCCCGTCATCGGGAGGGGGGTCAACGGGAGGACGAGTCCGAGGTGGCTCGTTTACAACGCCAACTCCGGCCCCAGCCCCCACGCCGGACAGTCGCCCGGGAACTGCACCAGCGAGGGTTCCGGGGCGGACGACTCCGGCCCCCACCGCGCCTCCTACCGCGCCTCGTGCGGACTCTTACCGTGATGAGCCTCCAGCCCGTGTCGAACGCTCTCGCTCGTTCTTCTTTGTCCCGCTTCCCGGTGGTGGCGGCGGTGGCTCAACGGGGTCCTCGGTGCAAAATCAGGGGTCTCAGGTTCAAGGAGAGACTCAAGGGAGCCAACAGGAGGGACAACTGACTCAGGATGCTCAGACGAGATCTCAGGGGAGTCGTAGCGGTGGTTCTGGTGGTTTTCTACTGTTGCTGATTCTCGTGATTGGAGCGGGGATTCTCATGTGGTGGTTCCTGAGTCGTCGTCGTTCGGATGCGGCGGGTGAGTCGCAGCTGACGGTGACGAAGTTACAGGTGGGGTTGTTGGCTCAGGCTCGTGAGCTTCAGTCTCGTTTGACGGAGTTGAGTTTGGAGGCCGACCTTGCGTCCTCTGAGGGACTCAAGGAGTTTCTCCAGGAATGTTCGTTGTCGTTGTTGTCTCATCCTGATTATTGGACTCACGCTCAAGGGGAGTCGCAATGTTTTGCGAGTTCTCAGGAGGCGCAAAAGGCTTTTGAGCGGTTCTCGATTCAGGAACGCAGTAAGTTCAGTGAGGAAACGCTCTCGAATGTTGGGGGCCGGATTCGTGAACGCTCGGCGGACGTGGATGAGGACTCTGATCCGGGTGAGTATATTGTGGTGACGTTCTTGGTGGCGACGCGGGAGTCTGAACCGCCGTTTGAGACGATTTCGGCGGCGGAGGATCTTCAGTCGGCGTTGCAATGTTTGGCGGCGGTTCCTACGGAGTCGCTGTTGGTGTTTGAGTTGCTCTGGACACCTCAGGCTGAGACGGATTCTCTGACGGCGGAGGATTTGTTGAGCTATTATCCCGATTTAGTGATCCTTTAGTCGGCCTTTGAGAAATCTCTGGAACCCCTGATTCTTCATGGGATGCAGAGGGAGGCGATCGCCGTCAATAATCTGGCGATCGCCTCTATTTTTTGGAAAATTTGCTGGAAATTTGCCTAGAAATGTGAGAAATGTGATATAAAAGGTAAAGTTTTTTAACGCTAACTGAGAGCGCATTTCCTTGGCCGTTGCTGTCCCTGTTCGGGGTGGGCGAGCTGGGAGTGCGATCGCTTTTTTTTGTCTCAAAATTTGCGGATCTTGGCTTTTTAGAGTCTTAATAATTTTTTAGCAAAATGATGGCGGAAAAAGTTGACAAATCTCAGGCTTTAGTGTATCAATCAGCAGAGAGAGTTTTATGACAGCATCGTTGAGCGAAACATCGGCATCGGCCACCCCTTCACTTGATGCCGATCTTCGGATTAGGGATATTTTAAACACATTACCCAAGTCAGTTTTTGTTAAGGATCGTCGTCGAGCCTGGATGACAGTTGGCCGGGATATCCTGTTAGCGGCGGTTGGCTATTTGGGAATTGCGATCGCCCCGCTCTACTTACTACCGTTGTTATGGATAGTTCAAGGAACGGTCTTAACCGGCTGGTTTGTGATCGGTCATGATTGTGGACATCGCTCCTTTGCTCAGCGGAAATGGGTGAATAATTGGCTCGGTCATATCATGTTTTTACCGCTACTCTATCCCTTTCATGGCTGGCGGATTCAACATAATCATCACCACAAACATACGAATAAACTTGGGGTTGATAATGCCTGGGACCCTCTGACGGTTGAGACCTATCAATCCTTACCGGCGATCGTCCGCTGGCTCTACACTCGGGTGCGGGGACGGTTCTGGTGGATCGGCTCTATTGGCCATTGGTTAAAAGAGCATTTTATTTGGACGCAATTTTCGGGACAAGAGCGTCAACAAGTCCGCTTTTGTGCTCTATTTGTGATCTTAGTTGGCGGAGCCGGATTACTACTACTCGGGATAACCACAGGTTGGTGGGGATTGGTGAAATTCTGGCTCATGCCTTGGCTAGTTTATCACTTCTGGATGAGTACCTTCACCATTGTTCACCACACCATCCCCGATATCCATTTTCAACCCCAGGAGACCTGGCATGAAGCGAACGCTCAACTCTGCGGAACCGTCCATTGCACCTATCCGCGTTGGGTTGAGTTTCTCTGTCACGATATCAATGTTCATGTTCCGCACCATCTCTCAACGGCGATTCCTTGGTATAACTTGCGTTCAGCCTATGAGGTAATTCAGCGAGACTGGGGAGAGTATACCGTCGAACGAGAGTTCTCCGTCGCCTTGATGCGAGAGATTACCGATCGCTGCCATCTCTATGACGCCAAGCAAGGCTATCAACGCCTTTAGGGGAGATTGGGAGAGGAGGGAGAGCGGGGAAAAATCGCAAAACTTCTTGAATTGGGGAGCTTTTTGGACAACTCTCGCGTCACAATAAATGTGATTCAATTCGATGAGGCCAACCAGAGATCCTATGAAACCTGTTCTGAAATGGGCGATCGCCACCCTTGCGGTGCTTCAACTCCCCCTCCTAACCCCCAGTGCGGCTCGTGCAGATGAGACGATTAACTCCTTCGAGTGTCGCACCAGTGATGGTGTAAATTTCACCGTGGCCCTCTCCAATGGTGGCCAAGAATCAGACCCCATTATTGTCTGGACCAGTGATGCCTTTACCCGAGCTGGTTATCCCCCAGCTCGTCGCTGCGAGGATGTCACTGAACGCTTCAATAGCCTATTACGGGAAAATGGCAATAGTTTAGAGAGACTCTATCTCACTGTAGGACGTGTCAATCGACAATCGGTGGTCTGTGCGGTGAATAGCACCCGCTTAGGCTGTAATGCCGAGAATGTTCTGTTTACCCTCAGCAATAGCCAGCAGACTCCCAATGAAGTCATGGCGAGCCTGTCGGCGCGGACAACGGGAACCTCCATTCAAGAATCGGGGGGAATGCCCTATGTCAACTTGCAACAATTGGTGAATAATCTCTTTCAACGGTAGGGTTGAATCTTCAGTTTGAGACCGTTGCGCCCCCAACACTCGACCCCACCATGATGTTCACACGGTTCCCCATGTTATGACACAGAGATGGCTGCGTCCCCTGGCGATCCTGATGGCGATCGCCCTCTCCCTCCCTCTGACGGCAGCACAAGCCCTCACCGAGGAAGAAATTGATGCGGTAGCCTCGATGACCACGGTCGTCATCGGTCAGGGCTTAGAAGAAGGGGATGTTGAAGCCCGCGCTGAATGGCGACCCGGGTCAGGGGTTCTAGTGGCTCGGGAGGAGGAGTTTTATTATGTTTTGACGGCCCTGCATGTGGTGCGGACTCAAGGGGTCGAATATGGCATCCGCACCAGTGACGGCAAAGTCCATAAAGTCGATCTGCTCAAGCATCAAGACAGTATTCTCTATTTCGGTGAAGAGGTCGGAGATTATGGAGACTCGATTGAGGGCTACGATTTGGCCATGATTCGCTTCGAGAGCGAGGTTGACTATCCCTTAGCCGTCATGGGTCATGCTCAAGATCTCAATCAAGGCGATCGCCTCTATATCTCGGGTTGGCCAGATCCCGGTCCTGAAGAAGCCCGTCGCACCCGGCAAACGGTCAGCGGTGAACTCACAGCCGTGTTTCCCCCCGCCGCCGATGGGGGCTATAGTCTGTTCTATAACCATGACACCCAGGTGGGTATGAGTGGCGGACCGGTGTTTAATGACCAGGGCGCTTTAGTGGGGATTCATGGCCAAGGTCCGGCTAATGGTGAGGCCTTTTGTATTGAGCCAGAGTTGAGTCGTGAGAACTCCTGTGGCCTACGTAGTGTCGATTTTGTCCAAGCGTTACGGCGCAACGGCATTTCTCTGAGCTTTGAGAGTCCTCCGGTTGACCCGGATGTGATTGCCCGAGGTCTGGACAACCTAGAGACGGCTGATACGATTAACGACATTTATGCGGATTTTACGAACTTAGAATCCCTACTTCGAGATGGCCCCTCAGGAGGCTGTGACAGTATGCTGCTCGGAGATCCCTGTGACGGGTTTTAAGATCGGGTGTGTCAGATAAGCTCTAAAAACGATATCGTCAACCTGTTGGTGTGTGGAGAACTCGGGCGTATGCAAGGTTTGCTGATGGATGTCTGGGGACGAGGGGGTCCCTGGATTGCCTCAATTGCTTTAGGTTTGCTCTGTTGTCATGACCGATCGCCGGCACAGGGGACTCCCAGTTACGCCTCGTTACCGCCTCAGGAATCCCGAATCCTTCGGCAGAAATTGCCCCCAGAGAGGTTTGTCAAACAGCAGTCAGATGAGGTTGATGTTGCTCCGGTTGGGCGCGATTCCCGGCTTCAGCCGAGTTTCGCTCAGGGGTCAGTCCCGTCGGTGTCTGACCTGGCGGATGTAACGCCGACGGATTGGGCCTATCAGGCTTTGCAATCGTTGGTGGAGCGCTATGGCTGTGTGACAGGACGGCCAGGGGGCGGGTTTCAGGGGCGGCGATCGCTGACCCGGTATGAGTTTGCTGCCGCGTTAGATGGCTGTTTACAGGCTTGGGGGGAGCGGCGATCGCTCGCGGATCTCTCGCCCGAGGAATGGCAGACCTTAGAACGACTCCAGAGAGATTTTGGCGGGGAACTTGAGGATTTAGGCGATCGCGTGGTGGATCTCGATCGCCAAATTGCTCAGTTAGAGGCCCAGGAGTTCTCCCCCACCCTCATCATGGGGGGAGAGTCGATTATTGCCCTCTCAGCGGGCTTTGGTGGCCCAGAGAGCGCTGGAGACGCGACAAACCCAGTGTTAACGCATTTAACTCGGTTGGGGTTGGTCTCGTCCCTGACGGGGCGCGATCGGCTGCGATTGGAGTTTCAGGCTTCCAACTTTGCCAATCGCGGTTTTGCCAGTCCCTCGGGATTCAATTCAGACATGGCCTTGCTCTCGTTTCAGGGCAACACCGATAATCAGATCCAACTGAGTCGCTTGGAATATCGCGTTGCACTTAGCGATCGCTTTGTCATCACCGCTCGTCCTGTAGGATTTAGTCTCAGCAGTGTCCTCACCGCCAACTCCCCCTATTTTGATGCCGGACGAGGGGCCATTTCCCGCTTTGCTGAAGCCAGTCCCGCCTTTAAACTCGGTCGCCTCGATGCGGGAGGGGGGTTTGATTGGCTCATCAGTGATACAGTGCGACTTCAGGGAGCCTATGGTGTGCGCACCGCCAATCGCTCCCAAGAGGGTCAAGGGCTGTTTAATAGTGATCACTCAGCCTTTGGGGTGCAACTGTTCTTGAAACCCGCACCGACGGTTCTCACGGGAATTTCCTATCTCAATGCCTATTCAGGCAATGGTCGCCTTGATACCTTTACCGGCAGTTTTTTGGCCGATACCAACTCATTTATCAATGAACCGGCCCGGATTCAGGGGGTCAATGCTACGCTGCAATGGCGCGTCTTTGACAATGTCACCTTCTCGACTTGGGGAACTTGGCTGTTTAGTGATGCTCTCGACTCCGATCGCTCGGCCACAACCACCAGTTATTTGTTTGGCTTAAGTTATGCTGATCCGTTCCAACGAGAAGGAGATTTGCTGGCTTTATTAGTCGGTCAACCGTTGCGAGTGGTCAGTGGGACGGGATTACCCTTTGGTGAGGATGAGGATAGGTCGTTACATTTTGAGTTGTTTTATCGCCTGCGGCTGAGCGATCGCATTTCTATTACACCCGGAGTTTTTATTGTGACCAATCCTGAACATGATGCGGACAATCCAGCGTTAGTGGTGGGAACTATTCGCACTACATTTCGCTTTTAACGATTTGTTTTTTTAGTTGTTTATACGTAAACCATGAAAAGTCATAAACTAGGGCTAACACTATTACTAATCACATCCGTCATCGGAGGATGTCATTGGCTGGAAACCTCAGTTCCTGAACCCTCCCAAGGTGGAAATGTTCTCACGGCTCGGGCTAACGAGAATCTCCGGGCCTTAGAGGTGGCGGCCCATGAACAGGTCAATGCGTATCGCCAACGTCAGGGATTGTCTCCTCTTGAACTCGATGAGCGTGTCAGTGCGATCGCCCGCCGTCATTCCCAGGATATGGCCTCGGGAGAAGTTCCCTTCAGTCATGATGGGGTTGAAGACCGCTATGAGGCAATTGGTGAGTTGATCTCCTATCGCCAAGTCGCTGAAAATGTGGCGTATAACTTTGGTCATTCTGACCCCGTTCAGCAAGCTGTTGAGGGCTGGATTGAGAGTCCAGGCCATGAACGAAATATGACTGGAGATTATGTCATTAGCGGCATGGGAATTGCCGTCAATGCTGAGGGTGAATACTATTTCACACAGCTATTTGTTCGTCCTCGCTAGGTCTTAGATAATTCTTAAAACCGTTGAAAAACTCCTCCAAAACTAAGTGTAATTGCCTATCCCCTCGCCCGGCCAAAAAACACCCGACTCGGTTAACAAACTTGTAACTGTCATAGCCTCAGCTAAACCTCCTGGAAAACTTGCCAGAATTAGGGTGAAACTCCTTGAAAAGAGAATTAAGGACATCCGGTCTCATCTAACGGTGAGCCTGAATCGATGTCTATGTCCAATGTCATGGAGTATTCCCAATGAGAACCACTGTTCAAGTTATCCCTTGTGACTCTAAGGTGTGGAGTGACCGTCAAACCTTGACGGTCATTAGCATCATCCTGGGGACGTTATCCCTGTTGACGCCCCTATTGGGTCAACTCAGACTCTCCGCACAAGCATACAGTGCCCCAGAATCGACCTTACTCGCAGGACGAGGAGAAGAGTCCGATAAATGTGTCTGGCTGGGAATTTGTGACTAACTCCAGCATCGAGTGTTGTCCAAATCAGTTGTAGTCAGGTCAAGAGGCTGAACCCTCTATCTCAACCGCGAACCTAGCTGCGAATTGGGTGCATCTCCACAACCCCACCCCAACCCGCCATTATGATTGCATCTTTGGACGTAGCCACGGTCTATCGAGCTTGTAACCCCAGTCAAACCCTCGATATTACCCGTCCCCAAGACCGTCGTTACTATGTTGACTTATCAAAAGCCCGAGGGGGAGATCTTCTTGGGGAACTTGATGCGACGATTCGTCTGTTTTGTCCCCAAGAACCGACCTGTCAATTGCTCGCGGGTCATATTGGCTGTGGTAAATCGACGGAATTGCGACGACTCCAGGCCCGTTTACAAGATAATGGTTTTGCGGTGGTCTATTTTGAATCGTCTCAGGATTTGGATATGGCGGATTTAGATGTGGGAGAGATTCTCTTGGCGATCGCCCGTCAGGTCTATGATAGTTTTGGTCAGAGTCTGACTATTGCACCGGCCGGTCAACTCTTTTCTCTCGTCAAAACCGCCAATAGTCTCGTGGCCACCGATATTCCGGCCCTAAACACCGCAGTTGAGACCGATAGCTTCGGGTCTCAACTGCAACAACTGAGCGCCCGAACCCACGGACGACCGGATTTGCGATCGCAACTACGACAATATCTCGAACCTCGCATTCAAACCTTTCTGGATGCCTTTAATGATGAACTGATTAATCCGGTGGTGCAACAGTTACGTCAACAGGATAAAGCCGGTTTAGTGATTTTAGTCGATAATCTCGATCGCCTAGAAACTAATCAAAAACCCTGGGGACGACCCCAACCTGAATATCTCTTTGTCGATCGCGGCGATCGCCTGTGCAAACTTAACTGTCATGTGGTCTACACCATCCCCTCGAGTCTCCTCTTCTCCCGTGACCTGAGCCGCCTAACCATGAGCCTCGGGGTCGATCCGAAGGTGCTCCCCATGGTCTCGATTCAACAGCGCCAGGGCAGCCTCTCAAAGCCCGGATTACGCTGTTTACGGCAACTGATCCTAGCCCGAGCCTTTCCGGGACGGCGACTTGGCTCGGGCCAACAGCAACGACAGGGGTGCGATCGCCTCTTTGACCATCCTCAAACCCTGAATCGGCTCTGCTATGCCAGTGGCGGCCATCCGCGAAATTTGCTACGGTTATTCCACCGTCAAATCGAAAAAGAGCGTCAATTCCCCCTCTCTGAACGTTCCCTCAAATCCACTCTACGAGAACGGCGTGACCAACTCTTACGAAGTATCAATACCGAAGAACGAGAGTTATTAAAATTTGTCGTCAAACATAAAAAAATTAGCGGAGATGCCGACTATCAATCCTTAATTCGCAGTCTTCTCATCTTTGAATATCGTGACGATCAAGGGTCTTGGTTTGACGTCAATCCTCTCCTCAAAACAGCTACCTTCAACTAACATCTGCTGATGACGTGTCATGAACCAACCCTCCCTCTCTCCCAGCCGTGATGACAGTTCCCGGACGCTGCGCGATTGCCCCACCTCTGGCCAGCAAAACACCCTCGACGAACTCCGTTTTAGCCTCGAAGCCGCCGAGGGGCAATTTAAACTGATGTTTGTCCGTTGCAACTACCAAAGCCTGCGATCGCAACTCCTAGAGACCCTACAAACCACCACCGCGCTACAGATTCAAACCGTCCACATCCAAGCCAACGCCTGTAGTCTCTTTCACGCCCTCTACCCCTATCGCAGCCCTCATCACCCCGCCGTCCTCTCCCTCAGCGGCTTAGAAACCGCCAACGACCCCGATCGCCTGCTGCGATCGGCGAACCCCGTTCGAGAGGAATTTCGCAAACATTTCCCCTGTCCCCTACTACTTTGGGTCAACGATCGCCTCCTCAACCAACTCATCCGCCGGGTTCCCGACTTTGAGAGTTGGGGCATCACCTATCACTTTAGCCTCAGCCCCGACCAACTACGGCAACAACTGCGTCAGCAAAGCGATCGCCTCGAACAAAAACTCCTACAAGGCGATGGCCCCCTGGCCCAATGGCATCCCAACGCCACCCTCACCCAAGAGCGCGATCGAGAAGAACTCCGTAGCGCCCTCAAAGCCCTACAACAGCAACGCCAACATCTCAGCCCCGAGTTAGCCGCCCGCGTCCAAGTCCTCGTAGGCCGCAACGCCTACGAACGGCCACGCATTCCCCTCGACACCGCCCGCCGCCACTTCAACAGTGCCCTCACCTATTGGCACCATCAACCTCACCATCCCGACTCCCTGCAAAAACAAGCCCTCCTGCATCTGCATCTCGGCTTAGTGGCCCTGCGCGATCACGATAGCCGCCGCCTCGATCACAGCCACCATCATCACAGTCACAGCGCCCTCGAAACTGCCCGTCAGCATTTACAAACCTGTCTGGATCTCTTCGAGAGTAACCAGCAGCCCGATGCAGTTGCCAAAATTTTGCCCATCCTAGGCGAAACCCTATATCGCCTCGGTCAGTGGGACGATCTCAGCCAACTGGCCCACCGCGCCATTCCCCTCCACAAAACCCAGGGCAACCTCCTCTATCTCGCCCTTGACTATAGCTTTTTAGCCACAATTGCCAGTCTCGACCAGCGTTGGTATCGCGCCCAAGCCTGGGCCGATCACGCCCTACAAGCGTTGGCCCAACTCAATATTCAATCCCCTTTTCCTCTCCCCTTCCAATTCCTCCTCAGTCAAACCATTCGCCTGCTTCTCGTCAACGCCCAAAACCATCTCGATCGCCCCCACAGCGCCCAAGAGAACCTAGAGATCGCCCTAGCCGATTTACCCCGGGCCTTACAAGAGAATGCCCACCAAATCGACCCCCATTGCTACCTACGGCTTCTCGATCGCCTCCGGGATAGCTACAGCCAACATCAACAATATCTAGCCGCTTTTCACATCAAACAGCGGCAACGATCGATTGAACAACAATATGGATTTCGGGCCTTCATCGGCGCGGGGCAACTCAAACCTCAACGGCAACATTTCCCCTATACCCCCAGCAATCGTAGCTACCCGGCCCCCAGCCAACCGGGTCACGTCGCCCCGGAAATTCTAGCGTCACCGCGATGGACTGATATCGAGACGATTCGTGAACGGCTGTCACGACCGGAATTTAAACTGATTACCCTCTATGGTCCTTCGGGAGTGGGGAAAACTTCCCTCATTGATGCGGGCCTGGTTCCCGCTCTACAACAGAGTAGTATCGGTGTTCGTACTCCTGTGCCGATTGTGGTACGGGTTTATGATGACTGGGGTGATTGCGAGTCCCGCAGCCTTTGCGATCGCATCAGGCAGCAACTCGCTCAATATCTCGATCTCCCCAGTCCCAATTCCGCCGCTACTGACCCTTATACTGACCCCTATGGCGATCTCCTCGCTGTCCTGAAACTCGCCAGTCAGCGCAACACCTTTGTGATCCTAATCTTTGACCAATTTGAGGAGTTTTTCTTCGCTAACACCAAGGGCGATCAGCGTTGGCCCTTCTATGACTTTCTCAACCGCTGTTTTGATATCTTTTATGTCAAAGTGCTGTTGTCTCTGCGAGAAGATTATATCCACTATCTTTTGGAGTGCGATCGCCAACTCGAGATCACCGGCGGTACGCATAATCTTCTCGATCAAGACCGTCTCTATTACCTCAGTAGCTTTAGTCCTGACGATGCCCGTCATCTGATTGGCCATCTCACTGAAACCCGACCCCATCTTGACCTAGAACCGGCCTTGATTGATGCGATCGTCGAAGATTTAGCCAACGAATCCGGTGACGTGCGCCCTATTGAACTGCAACTGATTGGCGCTCAACTCCAGCATCACAACATCACTCGTCTTGATCAATATCGACAACTCGGCCCAAATCCCAAACAACAACTCGTTGAAGACTTCCTCGAAGATGTTATCGGAGATTGCGGCCGGGAAAATGAAACGGCTGCCCGTCATCTTCTCTATCGTCTCACGGATAAACAGGGCCATCGTCCCATTAAAGCCTATTCAGAACTGGCCCGAGACTTTAACGACAGCAGTGATGCCCTGGATCTGATTTTAGAAATCTTCGTTAAATCGGGCTTAGTCTCCTTGTTACCCGAAGCCCCCGAACCCCGCTTCCAACTGGTTCATGATTACTTGGTGGCTTTTATTCGTCTCTCACGGGAACGGGCCGATGTTCAGGCCCAGGCTGACTTACAGGAGACGAACCTACGACTGAGTCAGGAAAAGGCCATTCTCAAACAACTGACTCAGGCCCAGGAACAACAACGGCAAACCGATGCCCGTATGAAGCGATTTTGGATTACAGGGGCGGTGGTTTCCTTGCTGGGGGCCGCTGTCTTGGGAGTGGTGGCTAACCTGGCCATCCGCGCTCAAAAAACCGCTGCGATCGCCGAAATTAAAGCCCGCAATGCCGCTGCCCGAGCTTATTTACCGTTGACCCCCCCGGACGCCTTTTCTGCCCTCCTAGAGAGCCTACGAGCCGGGGAACGCTTCGAGGAACTCAAGCCCTCAGAGCCTGACCTATTACGGGAAATTGTCCCCCAACTGCAACAGTCCCTGGAAGTCACCTTTGAACAAAATCGCATTGAGACCCCCAGTAAGGGGATTCTTGACCTTAGTTTTAGTCCAGATGGCAGTTTTTTGGTCACGGTGGGGTTAGAAAATAGCCTGGATTTCTGGGGACCCGATGGCACTCTACAACAGCGACTGGCGGCCCATGATAAAGCTGTCACCAGTTTAAGCATCAGTGGCGATGGACAACGGATTTTGACCGGTAGCGATGATAAAACCGCTAAACTTTGGAGTCATCAGGGGCAGTTATTACGAGTTCTCGATCATGGTGAGGCGACCATCACCAATGTGCAAATTTCCCCTGATGGCGAGACCCTGGCTATTGCCGATGCCGATGGCCAGGTTAAACTCTGGAGGGAAGACGAAAACCCTGAACAGGTTATCGCTGCTCATGATAACTGGGTTTTAGGCTTGAGTTTCCACCCTGACGGCGATCGCTTCGCCACCGCCAGCCGCGATGGGACTGTTAAACTCTGGAATCGGGCCAATGGAACCCTGGCCCAAACCTTAACGGACCAGGAGAGTGGTGTAACCAGTTTGGCGTTTAGTCCCGATGGACGCCAATTGGCCACCAGTGATGCTGATGGCAAGGTTTGGCTACGACGGGGGGCGAACTATCAAGAGATTCAACGGCTACCCTCGGTCAGTGATAGTCGTATTCTCGATTTGCGGTTTAGTCAGGATGGTCGCTTTATGGTGACAACGACCGCTGAGGGAACGGTCTATATTTGGACGGCTGATGGTCAGTTACTGCAAACGTTACGGGGTCATCGTGATGCGGTTTGGGGCGCGAGTTTTAGCCCCGATGGCACCCGATTGGCAACAGCGAGTTCGGATACCAGTATTCGCTTTTGGCAGCTTCAGCGGGATGTGGAGACGGTGTTGGAGGCGAAACAGGGGGAGGTTTGGGCGGTGGGGTTCTCCCCCGATGGTACCCGATTGGCTTCGGCCCATGAAGGGGGAACGGTGCAACTGTGGACCCTCGATGGTCAACGAGAGGGGATTTTGCAAGGCCATGAGGATACGGTTGTGAATGTCAGTTTTAGTCCGAATGGTCGCTTTTTGGTTTCGACGGGGGCTGATGATACGGTGCGGTTATGGCAAGTCGGCCAAGATGAGGCGCTGCGGGTTTGGTCTCTGGACCAGGGGGTTCGTACGGCCAGTTTTAGTCCTGATAGTCGTCAGTTACTGACGGCGGGGGATGATGGCACGATTGTGATTTGGCGGGTGGCTGATGGGGTGCGACAACGGACGATTCAGGCTCACTCGGAGGCGGTGAATAGTGTGGCTTGGTATCCTGATGGGACGGGGTTTGTCTCGGCTAGTCGCGATCGCACGCTACGGCGGTGGAGTCTGGATGGAACTCGTCAGGCTACGTTTGCAAGTGGTTCGGGTTCGACGGGTTCGGTGAATTGGGTCAGTGTTAGTCCCCAGGGGGATTTGATTGCTTCGGCGAGTTCCGATAATCGGGTCCGTCTGTGGACTTTTGAGGGGGAGTTGTTACAGGTGATGCAGGGTCATACGGGCCGGGTGAATTGGGTCAGTTTTAGCCCCGAAGGAATGCCGCTACAGTTGGTGTCGGGGAGTGATGATCGTACGGTTCGTCTTTGGCAGTTGGATGGGACGAATAGGTCGGTTTTTGAAGGGCATGGGGATAGTGTGTTGAGTGTGGGGTTTCATCCTCGGCAAGGGTTGCTGGCCTCGGCGAGTAAGGATGGTACGGTGCGATTGTGGCTGTTGCCGAGTTTGGGAAATTTGCAAACTCTGTTAACCCGAGGCTGTGCTTGGGTCGAAGACTATCTCAACAGTTCTGAACCCTTGGAGGCGGGAGAGGGACTATCATGTCAACGCCCTTGAGGGTCGTGAACTAGCTGTGCTAGGTATACGACACTACGTGGACGACACATAGAAGGCGATTTCTTCAAATTGATAACCCAAGTCTAATAAGTGTTGCTGTTCTAGTTCTGAGGTCGTGTACATATGATTCGTAGCTGAGAGAGAGAAAAATCGATAAACTGGCTCCGAGGCGAGGGGAGAGGGTTGGGCGTGGGCTGTAAAAACAACTCCTTGGTCGATATATCCTAGGTTAATCGCCTGATTGCGTTCTCGTTCAGACATCGTAAGTAGAAAATCGCTTTCGGTGGGGTGATCGAGTCGATAAACATTCTGGGCAGACGGGTCTTTAGGGTTCACGGTAAAGGGAGTTGATTCCAGAGTCCAGCCTTGCTCTAGGAATTGCTTAACTTCGGAGAATGAGGCGGTAAAAACATGGCTCCCGGTGGCTCGATCAAATAAGCGAAAGGCAATGGGAAGTCCTCGTTCACTGATTAAGACATCTTCAGTCGGATGCCGGCTATTTTCGATGAAATCTGCGATCGCGATCGTTGTATCTTCAAACTGAAGTAGTTCAGCGTGATGAATTTGTTTGAGATATCCCAATCCCGCTATAGCAAGATAGGTCGAATCATCAGAAGATTCAATCCAGATATAATCTGTACTGCGACCGGGTAACACAACGGTGTCAAGACCAGCATCACCCCAAAGGATGTCATTTCCTAGTCCTGGAATCAAGCGATCATCGCCACCGGCACCATGGATGGTATCATTCCAAATTCCTCCTGTATCTCCCCCTAAAACGTTATCGCCTTGTCCACCCCAAATGGGCATATTTTCCGTTTGCCCTGCCAGGGAGCCAGTGTCTGACCATTTGATTTGATGATAGCTATTGTCTGCACTGTCACGGACAACGACATAATGAAAGGTTCCATCTGCTCCTTCTGCTGGAGTAAGGATTAAATCCTCGGAAAGTTGCCGAACCTCTTTTGTCCATCCCTCAGGCAGGATTGCGGCATCAAATGCTTGAGCGACGGCGCTCGGTTCTGATTGACCCGAGGCGTGCATAATGTATTCGTTCCCCCATCTATCTGTGACAAAATAGCGATCGAGGGACACGGCATCTGGCTGACTGGAGGAAACCCCATCTTCATTGGCCCAAAATTTCAGGTTTTGTCCTTTAAAATTGGCTGTAACAGTGACAACACCGGGCAGGGGTGTCGGGACAAAACTTCCTGCATGGAAGGAACTTTGGGCTGCTATTCCTTCATAGTCAGCCTGATTGTAGGGCCACATAGTGTTAATCGCTTCCGACATGAAGGCCCAGGTATATCCATCAGAGGTGGTGATATAGGCTGTCCTTCCTAAGGGTTCTCCGGGGGAAGCTAGAAATTGTGATTCATTGAATTGAAGGTTACGGGTTGTATTTTTAATGTAGGGAAGTGAAATTTCATAATCAGGCCACAATTCTGCGGGGATTTCATTGTCGCCAGGATGATTAGGATCGTCGGCGCTTTTGTAGGTTAAAACAGGATCGGTTGCATCCTGGAAGACACTTTGAATATTAACGATTTCAAAGGCTTCTTCAAGTAAATTCCAGGCTTGGGTTGATTCCATCGTCGTTTCTTTGGGCTTGTATTTTGCTGGTGTCACAATTTTATACCATTTTTTATCGTTTCTATAGAGTTCGTTTTGAACATAGGTTGATGGTGGGATTTGCTCACCAAAATAGCATTTAAAATAGATAAAGTCATGGGGTTGATACGATTGTATAGCACCCTAGTTTTTATAGCTATTATTAGATTTTATCTGATCGATTACCAATTTCTGGGGGTCTTTGACCGTTAGGCTCACTTTACGGTCAACTTCATAGGCCTAAATTTGGCCAAAGTTGTCTTACGGTAGATTCACAGGGATGGTGGAGGTTAGAATATTGGGTTCGTCTCTTCCACGGACTTGACTCTCAATCGGCACCGTTTAGACCGATTGAGCGAGATGCTGGGGGCGAGATGTTAAACCTGGGGGTGAGTTGACTGAAGTCCTATCTCAAGGACTCACAGTTAGTTCCAAGTTGAGGGTCTTCCTGCACCCTGCATCAGTCTGGAGCAGGGCAGGCGAAAGGCTAAGATTTAAAGTAAAGCCGCTTTTCTAAGGCGGGATTTTAGACCCAAAAATTTCGATGAATCTATTGAGACTGCGACGAGATCTTCAGGGTGTATTGACTTTTTTGCGAAAACATGGTACATATCGCACGCCCAAAATGCCTGAGTATGAGGTTTGGCGCGATCGCTTTGTTCGCCATCGTCTCAGTTTGGGAGTCTGGCTGGTGGGATTGGCTTACTCCTCGTTTCTGGTGTTGGAACTGTGGAGTTTATATTTTGACGCCGATTCCTTTGATCCGATGTGGTTGACGACCCAAGTCACCACATTGGTGGCCATGATAGGCTGTGGACTACTGGTGCGATCGCCCTGGGGACAGAAACATAGCGGAGTGGTCTTTTTGTTGTTCTCGGGAACGGTTAGCCTGATTCCTCTAGTACAACGGGCTTTCGCTGGACTGTTGGTGCCGTCCCTTCTGGTTTGGCCGGCGATTTTCTTGGGACAGGCTACCCTGATTCCGGTGCGTTGGCGACTTCATGTTGTGGCCCAACTGATGGCCTTGGGAACCTATCTAATCTTAGATCTCGGGCTAAACATTCCCTCTCAAATTCCTCTGCCTAATTTAACTCCGCTGCGATTATGGTTTTATTTGGGTTGGACTTGCATTATTTGCAACCTTTCTGTCTATCTCTATGAACGCTTGCGGCGATCGGAGTTTACGGCCCGTCGCCAGTTGGAGTCCGCCTATCACCGCATCGCCCAGGAACAGGAGCGATCGGAGAAGCTATTACTGAATATCCTGCCCCATACCATCGCCCAACGACTCAAGGAACAGACCGAATATGTGGCGATCGCCGATAGTTTTAGTCACGCTGGGGTCTTATTCGCCGATATTGTCGGATTTACCGCCCTATCAACCCGGATTTCGCCGCCGGAGTTGGTACAACTCCTCAATGAGATTTTTTCAGAGTTCGATCGCCTCGCCGAAATCCATGGCCTAGAGAAAATTAAGACCATCGGTGATGCCTATATGGTGGTGTCTGGCTTACCTGAGACGCGGGATGACTTTGCCGAGGCGATCGCCGATATGGCCCTAGATATGCGAGATGCCCTCGTCAACTTCAATCAGCAACATCACCTCGAAGACTATCCTAACTTCTCAATGCGCGTCGGGATTGCGATCGGACCGGTTGTCGCTGGGGTGATTGGCCTGAAAAAGTTTATCTACGACCTCTGGGGAGACACCGTCAACCTAGCCAGTCGTATGGAATCCCACGGATTACCCGACGCCATCCAGGTGACTGAGGACACCTATAACGTCCTACGAGACCAATATCACCTCACCTATCGCGGCGAAATCGAGATTAAGGGCAAAGGCAACACCCCCACCTATCTGCTTCTAGCCAAATCGCCAAAACCCTTATCAACTCAAACCTCTAGTCGCCCTTCTTCTCCCAACGACACCTAAAATTTGCAAAAAAAAACGCCCAAGACCGAAGTCCGGGCGTTGCCATCAGGGTGCATCTACTAAACACACTATAGCGGTGAGGGGTCTGACCCCGCAACCCTATTAACAAAACTTTACATTTTGGGGCATAAAAAAGGGCAAGAGGCACGAACTCGGGAGTTCCTGGGAGGGTTCAGGAGTGAGTTATGCCTGTTGCCTCTGGCCTAATCCCTACAACGGACGATAGACCCGATAATTGATACTCGGGAAGATGTTGTCAATGGCTTCAACCTTCTCAATCCAGCCCGAGTCAATCTTGCCCACATGGACATCATCATAGATTTTGTGGAAGCGCATCAGATGGGAGCGAGTGCGGCGAACCGCATAAGGGACCATCGTTCCAGTACGCATAATAAAGGCCCAGTCCGACGATTGGGCCAAAAGGAGTTCTCGGGCCGCCTGATTCAGCGCGCGCCATTCCAACTCATCGGCGGGTTCCCGTTTACTCAACTCAATCATCCGTTCCGTGGCCTTATGGAGATGGGGATAGACCCAAGCATTAGTGTCATTGAGCCAATACTCATGGAAGCCCCGGAAACCCCAACTCGACTGAGAGGGTTGACAGACTTGCTGAGTGGGGTCGATGCGTAAATAATCCGCCAAGTGAGTCATATCATAAGTATTTTGGTCATACCAAGACTTGCGGAAGAGATAGTCAATAAACCACGGTCCTTCATACCACCAGTGACCGAATAACTCCGCATCATAGGGAGAGACCACAATCGGCGGACGACCCATAATGCCATGAAGATGTCCCACCTGCCGTTCCCGGTTGAACATGAAGTTCGAGGCGTGTTCAGCGGCTTTCTCCCGCGCCCAGTAGGGGTCATAGAGGGCTTTCTGACTCAAATCTAGCCCCCGTCCCGTGATTTTGTGATATTTAATGCCGGTGTTCTTCCGTTGACCGTTGGGCATGATGTAGGGCTTGATGTAGTCATACTCAGCCTCCCAGCCTAAGTCCTTGTAGAACTCCCGATATTCCGGCGCACCGGGATAGCCCACTTCCGAGGACCACACCTGTTGCGAGGACTCATGATCGCGGGCAAACACCGCCACCCCACTTTCAGTAAAGATGGGGGCATAGGTGCCAAAACGGGGCCGGGGGCGGGCGTAGAGAATGCCATGACCATCGGTGAGGAAATAGCGTAGGCCCGCATCGGCAATCATGCGCTCTAAGCCCTCAAAATAGGCGCATTCAGGCAGCCAAATCCCACTGGGGGGGCGGCCGAAGTTTTCCTCGTAATGCTCGGCGGCAACCTTCAATTGCGCCCAAACGGCCTGGGGATACATCTTCATCAAGGGCAGATAGCCATGAGTGGCGCCACAGGTGATGATTTCGAGGTTGTTGCTATCGAGGAATTGCTTGAAGGCTAAGACCAGGTCGCCCTGGTATTTTTCCCAGGTTTTGCGTGTTTCGGCAAATTCGCTGGCGTAATGTTCAGCAAGATAGCGCAGATGGCCGTTATGCTCGTTGTGGACGATCTCTTTTTCAACGAGATCTTGCAGTTGCGCTAGGTGAGCATCGTAGCGCTCTTGGAGGAGAGGGTCTCGGAGCATGGATACCAAGGGGGGTGTCATGCTCATGGTCATCTTAAAATCGATACCATCGTGTTTGAGACCTTCAAAGACCCGCAGTAGGGGGATGTAAGTCTCGGTGATGGCTTCATAGAGCCATTCTTCCTCTAAGACATAGTCACTTTCGGGATGTCTGACGAAGGGAAGATGGGCGTGGAGAACTAGAGAAACGTAGCCAGTAACCATAGGATTTATCGTGGCAGATTCGTGGTGAACAGTACAACAGTCTGGGGCGATAACAGAAACGGGTCAGGAGGGCGATCGCTCCTGAAATCTAATTCCTATCATCATAGTGGACGAGTCGCCCTTGTAAACGCTCCGATTCAACGCTCGGATGGGGGATGCTGCCGAGGGCGCTCCATGGTTCCCTGGATCGAGGGTGGCATCGTCGATGCACAGAGAGAGAGGATATGATTAAATCAAAATGGCATCGGCAGAGGCGTCCCATTCGTTCTTGATTTCTGGTGCCTTTTGGCATCGTCACTACTGTCTACTCCCCGTTTGGTCGGAATCTCTTATGAGCGCAACCCCTGGTAAGTTACTTGCTCAAGCAAAACAGGGCGATCCTAAGGCGATCGCCGCCCTGATGAATCGCTCGACCCAATCGAAAGGCATTTCGGTCAAAGCGTCCCTCAAAGAGCGCTGTTTACAAGTTCTATTCGAGGGAAATGTCGTGCCGCATCAGGACAAAACGATGGAGTTTGTCCGGGAGGGGATGGCCAAACTGCAAGTCGAAGCCGTGGACCGGGTGAAAGTTTATGGCCGCCAAGTGGGACAAGAAACCCCGGTTTGGCAGGATGAGATGATTTTGGCCAGTTCTAATCCCTTTGATGAGGAGACCGATGATCTCGATTCAGGGATGGAGGAGTATGACGATCCCTCGGCCATCTCGGATACAGATTTTCCTGAGCCGCCGGTGGGGGCGGACTCCTTTCTCGATGAGGATGAGCCAGGGTTTGATGAGGCCATGGACGAGAATTATGAGGAAGACTTCCCTGAGGAGGATTATGAGGGCCAGGAAGCGGGCGATGAGGACTCGGCTGGGGCTGAGGCCTCATCGCAACAGAAGAAACCGGGAGTCACTGTCGCGGCGGTACTGGCCGTGTTGCTATTGCTGATTCTTGGGGGAGGCTACTACGTTTACAGCTCCCGCCCGGAACTCCTGAGGGCTTTACCCTTTTTCGAGGTCGATGATGAGGGCAATGTTGAGTTTACTCCGTCGATGGAGGAGGAGAGCGGGGATACTGGGACTGATGGGGAGTCAGGAGAGGAAACCACAGCCCCTGAGGCAGAAGAGACGGCCCCGTCTGAGGCACAAAATCAGGCTCCAGTTGATCCCTTTTCCTTGGCGGTGAGTGCGGCGATTGAGGCGTCCGAAAAAACCCAGTCGGCTCAATCGCCGCAAGAATGGCAGGAAATTGCTGAACTCTGGGAGACGGCGATCGCCCAAATGGAGGCAGTCCCGGAAGATCATCCCCAATATGATGTGGCTCAAGATCGCGCCGAGTCTTATCAGACGAATCTGCAATATGCCCAGCAGCAAGCGCAATAACGGCCACCCCCCCAAACTTGTCCGCGATCGCTAGACGTTTCAAACAGGAGCATCAGACAGATGGCACGGAAATCATCCGATTCAACTTGGCTCGATTCTGTAGAGGGATTGTCTCTGGTTGGGGTGGTGTTGGGAACCGCCGCAACCTTAGTGTTTCAGCAGTTGGTTTATGTGTCGGCCCCTCTAGCTCTGGCTCTGGTGATGAATTTTGTCAATCGACAACGCCATGAGGAGGAACTCGAACGCAATTTGGGCGATCGCGTGGTGGAAACTCGCCTCGATGTTGAACGCCAATTTGAAGAAGAACTCTCACGGGTGCGCGAGGAGGCCACTCGCACGAGTGATGACCCGGTTGCCCCTGCTCAGATAGATCTATCGGGGGTTCACGAACAACTCGAACGCTTGCAGGTTCAGACGCAACAGCCGATGGTCGCGGTCGCTGAACTACAACAACAGATTAGTCTCTTATCGACTCAAGTCGCCGCTGCTTTAGGGAATTTGGAGCAGGTTGGCACTGGGGTAGCCCAGGGGATGCTTCAAGGAATTGTAGACAAGTCTGACGAAAGCGAGTCTAGCTCTGATTCAACCTCTAATTCAACCTCTGATTCAGTGGCTGTCGGAGTTTCGTCTCCAGACGAGTTTTGGCAGCAGTATCATCAGGGAGTACGCCGGTTTGCTCAGGCGGATCTGGCCCAAGCGAATTTGAGTCAACAGCGAGAGTATCTCAATGGTGTGGATTTGAGCCAGGCGAATCTCCGAGGTGCGAACTTGGTGGGGGTTAATCTCGGTGAAGCCACGTTAACGGGGGCGATCTTGGATGAAAGTCAGTTGGATTATGCCAATTTGAGTCGATCGCAGCTGAACCAGGCCAGTTTAGTCGCTGCCAATTTACGGGGTGCGAATCTGCGCCGGGCCAATCTCCGGGATGCGAATTTGGAAAACGCAGATCTCTCCTATGCTGATTTAACTGACGCTCAGTTCGACGGCGCGAACCTCAAAGGAGTGACGTTTTTCCGCAGCCGAGGCCAGGAACAGGCGTTAACACCCAGCTTAGTGGCGGTCAGAGCTGACCTTTCTCGTTAGAACAACCCTAGATAATATTCTGTTAACCTGCCCCTGATAGAATCTGCGAAGTATGGTCTAATAGTACCCAGAAGTCCCTGTTATCGCGGAATACAGTTTTTTGTATGGTAGCGGGACGATTTTCTTGGGATACTTAAACAGATAGACTTCAATCTAAGAGGTGTGAGAGTGAAAGACGTAACCCGTTCCACAATTTTTCCATCCCTACTGCTTCGGTTCTCTCCGGTGCTGTTGGGACTGTTCGTTCTGCCCTGGGCCACGGATGTGGCTGCGAAGGAGGTGACTTCTTCGATGGAGAAATCTCAAGGGGCAGCCCCTACGATGACGAAAGGACTTGAGAATGAGGCGATCGCCCCTGAAACGCCCCAACTGTCTCAAGTGCTGAGTGTCAATGACTTTTCCCTCGAAGAGAATAATGCTTCTCTCGATCAAGTGACCTCCGTCTCCCAGTTGTCCGACGTACAACCGACGGATTGGGCGTTTCAGGCTTTGCAATCCCTCGTCGAACGCTACGGTTGTATCGCTGGG
>LJZT01000047.1 GCA_001314905.1 Phormidium sp. OSCR | reverse complement strand
ACCTTGAAGTGTTTCCCGATTATACTACAGTTGTTGCCGCGATTCATCTCAACGTTGAATCAAAGATTACAACGTGAGCCTTCTCGCGGGGGTAGGTAAAACTGTTCCTACGGCCTGGCTGGAGATGACCTTAACGGAGGGACGCAACCGCCAAGTTCGCCGTATGACTGCCGCTGTGGGCTTTCCCACGTTGCGATTGGTCCGGGTTCGCAGTCTGAATTTAACCCTTGAGGGGTTAGACCCCGGACAATGGCGTGAGTTAACTCCCCTGGAAATTCAACAAGTGAGGGAAGATAGTAGGGAACAGTCGTCTTCGTCGCGATCAACACCCTGAATCCTCATGATTTGGTTTGCTATCCTCATCCCTAAAGCCGACGGTGGCGGGATGACGCTTCCGGGCTATCTCGACCCCCAGCGTCGCTATCGTCCTCTTAAACGCCCGGTGTTGAATGATTGGGGGGATATTGAGGTTCAGGTGTCGGACCAAACGCCGACGGAGACCCCCTATTATCGGGCTACGGAGACGGGGTCGATGCTGTCGATTCCGGATTTAGCCGAACCCTATCTTCATCCCTATTGTGCGACAAATTCAGCCCTGCCTCGGCTTCATGATGCTTGGGAGGATGAGGAGTATGCAATTGTTCTGTTAGAAGATCGTTCGTCGTTGTCGCCGTTGATTGAGGCCTGGACGCTGAAAGGGTCGTTGAAACGTCAGGAGGTGGCCCTTCAGCAACTCCATTGGATGTATCAGATGACGGATTCGTGGATGTTGCTGACGGAATTGGCGGGCCGTCCGAGTTTGATTGAGTTGGACAATTTGCGTCTTGACAGTGACAATCTTTTGTGCTTACAACGACTCTATCTGGAGACTGACGCTCATTCTGTGTCCCTGAAACAGTTGGGGGACACCTGGAGTCAGCTATTTCGTTTTTCCGAGATGTCTCCTCACCCGGATATTGGGGTGTTGATTCAACGGCTACAGCAGGGACAGATTTCATCGCCGGAACGGTTGCGATCGCATCTGGACCAAATTTTAGATTCTCTACAACCTCAGTCGCAGACAGAGGAGGAAGACGACGATGATCCGACGGGTTGGAATTTTCGGGAAGAGGATTTCACGATTACGGCCCCGATTATCCCGACGGTTCAACTGACTCATGCGGGCCAAACGGATATTGGCCGCCAACGTCGTCACAATGAGGATACGTTTTTGTTGTGGTTACGGCAACATCAACGGGAAACGCCCACTTCTCGGACGGAATCGGCCCGAGGGCTGTATGTTCTCTGTGATGGGATGGGGGGCCATGAGGGGGGCGATGTGGCTAGTGCGATCGCAGTCGAAACGGTAGCCGATCGCATTCTCCCCTATTGGGATGAGGAGTTCCCGGAACAATGGCGGATTAATGAGGCCATCGCGGCGGCCAATACGGCCATTTATAACCTGAATCAAGATCAAGGTCGCCGGGGAAATCGCCGTATGGGAACGACGTTGGTGATGTTGTTGGTGGACAATAATCGGGCCGCGATCGCCCATGTGGGAGATTCTCGTCTCTATCGCCTAACGGTATCTGGGGGATTGGAGTTATTAACCCGTGATCATGAGTTGGGACAACAATCGATCGCCCAAGGAGTTGATCCGGTGGTGGCCTATCAAACCCCCCAAGCCTATCAACTAACTCAGGCCCTCGGCCCCCGTGAGTCGGTTCGCCCGGATGTCCGTTTTTTGCCAATTTTGGAAAATACCCTCTTTCTACTGGCGTCGGATGGTCTCACCGATCGCAGTTTAGTGGAACTCCATTGGAAAACCCATCTTAAACCCTATTTAGCGGTGTCTACGAATCTCAATTTTGCTCCCCAGGAATTGATTGATTTGGCCAATCAAGAAAATGGACGGGATAATGTCACGGCTGTTTTGGTTCGGGTGGAATTGAAATCGTTTTAACGATTGGCGGCCAGGTAGGCTAAAGGAAACAGCAAATATTCGAGGAAAAAGAGTTTCCAAATAAATTGATAGAAGGCGGCGATGGAGGTGCGATCGCTCAAATCTAAACTACGACGACGGACCCAGAGTAGGGCCAACAGTAGCAGATGAATGATGGCCAAGACCGTCCCATTCATGGCGTCGAGAACGGTAAAGCCGGCCACAATCATAAACAGGTCACAGATAGATATGGTAATCAGGGCTAAGCGGGCCACGGCCGAGGCCCCGAGGCGAAGGGTGAGCGTGCTAATTTGATAGCGTTTATCTCCTTCGAGATCGGGGATATCTTTGAAGATGGCAATGGCAAAGGTAAACACCAGCACAAATAGGGTTAAGGCCCAAACTTCAGGAATGACCGGAAAGCCCCCTTGGAAGTGCAGGAACAGCCCTAAATTAACGATGACCCCTCGGACGGTAAAAATGCAAAATGATGCCCAAAATGGGAAGCGTTTGAGGCGAATTGGGGGCAGGGAATAGGCGGTTCCAATCAGGAGACTGACGGCGACGGTTGCCAGTAGCCAGGGGCCTTGCAGGGCCGCGAGGGCGATCGCCGCCAGGCCCGATAGGGCCACAATCCATTGGCCCTGACGGGGGCTAAACTCACCGGAGGCTAGGGGTAATTGGGGTTTGTTGATGCGATCGATCTCGATGTCTTCGAGTTGGTTTAAGCCGACAATATAGAGGTTTCCGCCTAAACAGGCCAGCCAGGCCCCCAGTAGCGATCGCCAGTCCGTGGCGGTGGGCCAATGTCCCCCTTGGGCGATGGCAAACAAGGCCCAGACGCTGAGGCTGGTGCCGATAATGGTATGGGGGCGACTAAACCGCCACAGGGCCGATAGCTGTTGGCTGAGTGATGTGGCGGGGGACTGCGATCGCGACTCCATAACTCCTCTAGGTCTATGTTGATTGAATTGGCTGTTAAAACCGGAAACGCCTGTCCTGTCAGGGCTGAGGCGGTGTTGTTACTCGGGTTTACGTCCCGAGAGAACCCCATAGCGGATTAACCCTGTTTTATAGCCTTCTCGCATGAGGTTAATGGCAAAGGCCCCCTGGATGGTTTCCCAGCCGGACAGGAGAACCCCTAACATGACTTTGGGATCTAAGGCTGATTCGAGAACCACATCCCAAAAGGGGGCGACGGCGGCGGACCAATCGGCAGTTTGCAGATGTTCAAATCCGACGCCCTCGGCGATGGCCTCATAGTCGGGCAGGGAAATGACATAGGGTAAATGATAGATCTGATACAGTTGCGAGAGGTGATCGACTTCGGCTGCTGATAACCGTCCTGAGTCGAGGGGACGATGACACCAGGTGGCTAACATCAGGGTTCCACCGGGTTTGAGGAGGCGATAACATTCGGCTAAAAAGCGGGTTTTGTCGGGCATATGTTCGCCACTTTCGAGGGACCAAATCCAGTCAAAACTGGCGTCGGCGAAGGGAACGGCTAAGGCGTCGGCGACGAGGAAGCCGAGGGACCCGTTGGCCCCGGCTTGTTGCGATCGCTCGCTGGCCCGCTGGGCCTGGACGGGACTGAGGGTGATTCCTGTGGCCCGACAGTGGAATTTCTGCCACAGATGTAGGCTACTTCCGCCTACCCCGCAGCCGACATCGAGAATTTGACTTTGGTCGCTGAGGGGGAGGGCGTTTCCTGAGTCTTCTAGCCAGTCTACGAGGCGATCGATCAGGTCAACTTGGGCCTGTCGTCGGTCTAGGGTTCGCGGGTTGCGATCGCCGTAGTAGCCATGGTGTAAATGTTCGCCCCAAACCTCTTCCCAGAGTTCGGTCGATGCGTCATAGAAGTCCTGAATCTGCTGTCCAAAGGGGTTGGTCATGGGGTTTGGGGAACGGGTTTGCTATCTCTACCATTCTCCAAGCTACCGCAAACTTGCAAAAAAATACCCCTTCTCGGGGAGAAGAGGAGGCTGGTGGCTGAGTCAACCGGGAGGGTGAGTCTCCAACAGCAGATTGCGATCAATGGGAATATATGAAAGTCTTGGGAGACGGCTATTACGGCATTCGCCTCAAAGATTTTAGTTCAAAGCTGCCAGAACGTTGAGTCCTGTGGGTTCTGTGCAGGCGTAAACCCCTTGTTCACTTAGGGAAAATCCTGGGCAAGATCCCCAAGTGCAGGCGGTGGCGGCCATGTAGGCATCGTAATCGGTGTCTTGCAGGCAAACCGCCCAAGCCTCGGGGTCGGTTCCGGAACCGGCACATTTGAGGGTATTCACGAGACCGATGGCTTTTAAGGCACAGCCAGCATCAACGGAACAGCCATCTTTGCTATAGATCATACCGTCCTCAGGCGGGCTGTCGGGATCGACGGAGTCGCCGGCATAAAGCCCTGACATTTCCTCGGGGTTTTCGAGAAGCTCGCTACCATCGAATGAGAGTCCTAGATTGAAGCTGAGACCTCCGAGAAAGTTTTGTTGATCGTCACTCAAGCCTACAGTGCCATCGGTGATGTCTGAGAGTTCATGGTCACTCTCGGTCCCGAAGATGGGCAGGGCTTGCAGGGGGGCCACGGCGATCGCCCCAACCCCGACGATGATACCTGAGGCAATAATCGCTAGTTTTCTTTTCATGATTTTTGTACTCACGCTCATGGGTTTCTACCGAAGTTATTTTGAGGTTAGCCCGTAAAAATCTGTGTATTTTTAGCCAATGACTCCGGGGTTGGGTAAACCCGTCAGAACAGGTAAAATCAATACTAAGACTGGGGCTAACCCCATTCTAACCTTGCCAACCCCTAGGGTCCAATGGGGTTTTTGTAAAGATATGATGAAGAACAGCGGCAATTATATAGAGTTTTTGTAAAGTGGCTCTGATAATGGGATGCGATCGCTCAATGACCGGTTCTAAATTATGGCTTATGCTTCTGATTGAGTAAAACTTGATTCAACGACGAGCAATCATGATATCCAAAGACTCCAAAACCAGTCTGGCCCTGGCGTCAAGGGGGCTAAAACTCGCGGGAACGGTTCTAATTCTAGTGACGCTTCTCAACTTTATTTTACTGATGATTCCGCCGAATTTTGGCAGTCCTAACTGGTGGCTCAATCTAACGTCACAAGTGATTCAACAGGGAATCATCCCCCTGCTGGGCATTGCTGCACTGTTGGCGGCGATTGGCTGCGAGGTGGTCATGGGAAACGCCAGCGAAACTGACCGTTGGCTTGAAACTACCAAAACCCGGATGGTTCGTCTATCGTTGCTCCTCGGGATTGTCTTCCTAATTCTGATTCCCACTCACGCCTTGGCGGCGGTGATGGCCAGTCAACAAGCTATTGCCAACATCGACCGTGAGGCCGAAGCCAGCTTAGAGCAAGTTGAGCTGCAACTGCAACAGCAACAACAAGTTTATCTGGGGATTCTCGAAGCCGATGAAGATCCCGAGGTTCTTCTGGATGACTTACTCGGTGAGGAACCATTAACGGAGGAACAACTGGCTCAATTTCAAGAGTTTGTGGAGAATCCCCAGACCATTGACCGGCAAATTCAATCGCTGCGGACTAGCCTGGTTGAACGGGTGCAAAATCGCAGTAGTCGCGCTAAAGAACAGTCCCGTTTTGGGGTCTGGAAGTCCATCGCCCGCTTTGGTTTAACAAGCATTATCCTCTCGACGTGTTATCTCAATATTGCCTTTGTTGGACGGGGAATTGGTAAAAAGCCTAAGCCGGCTAAGGTGAAGAAACGCCGTCAGCCCAAGCCGAGTGCGCCTCCCCAAGCCAAGACACGGCGACCCAACCCGCCGCCACCGTCTGATGACCCGCCATTTATGCCCTAGTCCCCTCGGAGGCTCTCCTGAAGCTAAGATTGAGACAAGGTTAAGGCTCTTTTCCGGGTTTTTTCGATTTTTTGCCCCAGAGGGGTTGCATTTCCTGATGCTTGTGCTAAGATATAAATCTGTGAGCGCGAAAGCGCCACAGCTAAACAAAATAGTCATGGGTCGATGCCCGAGTGGTTAATGGGGGTGGACTGTAAATCCACTGGCTATGCCTACGCTGGTTCGAATCCAGCTCGGCCCATCCTATTTGCCCGTGTAGCTCAGCGGTAGAGCACACCCTTGGTAAGGGTGAGGTCACGAGTTCAAGTCTCGTCACGGGCTTTTGAGTTGGAACTTGATTCCAGAAAAAAGAAATTCCTATAACCGTTTCGTTAACCCCCGATTTGCTAGAATTCGGGGGTGTTTGTTTTGGTGTGAGGATAGACGTGTCATGAAAGGACTCAAACAACGGCCTATTTTTGGGTTAGCCGGCTTGTTCTTATCTCTGTTGGGATGGGGGGGATGGAGTGAGGCGGCGATCGCCCAAGCGGCCTATGGAAGTTATGTTGGGGTGGGTGGAAGTGTGGGGTTACAAGAAGGAAACGAGTTTTCCGGGGTTGTCGCGGTTCGCTATCGACTGTTAGAAGTCCCTATTTCCCTACGAACTCAGGTGTTAGCCGGCAGTGGTATCGCCATTGTGCCAACGGTTTCCTATGATATTCCCATTGACTGGGAAACGGATGCTTATATCGGGGCTGGTGTGGCGTTTACGGGGGATGACGATACCCCAGTGGGCAACACCACCAGTTTTGTCTTGCAACCGGGCATCGATCGCACCTTTGCTAACAGTAACGTGGTGGTGTTTGGTAATGCGATTATTGCTTTTGATGCTTATGAGGAAAGCAATCGCACTGGGGTTTCAGTGCAGGGTGGGGTCGGGATTCAGTTTTAGCTGGCTTGGGTTGAACCCTGAGCGGCGATCGCCCGACGGTCCATCAGTTGTTTGAACTCGGACTGGCCCACTCGTTTGAGTTGTCGGCTAAACAGTCGCAAACTCATCGTAATGATGAGGACTTGTCCTAACAAAGTGCTGACGGCGATGGGGAGCAAGTCGGGGTTGAGGGCCAGAAATGGACTAGACCCAAAGCCAAACATTAACCAATAGTGGAAACTGGCGCTAGTATGATGGCCTAGAACTATTAAAACTAGAGGAGGTAAGCCAATGATTGCCCCTAATACTAGGGGAACCACCCATCGCTGTTTGCTGAGTTTACTCAGGAAGAGCCATTGGATGACAATGCTATAAATCCAAAGCCAGCCACCCACAATAAACACTCCCAGAATTGCCAGCAATTTGCCGTTGCTATCTGAGAATTCATCCGGGACGTCCCAGGAGGCGATCGCCACCACTAAGGTCATAATAGCCATCAGCATATGAATCCCGACAGCAACGACTGAGGGGCTTTTTTCTCCCCAGATTAAGTCCGCTCGTAGTGAATAGCGAGGTTGGCCGGTTTCAGGAACTCGGGTTTGGCGATAACGAGCCCAGTCTTGTAACGTTTGGCGATTGGGCGATACGCTTAAGGCCAGAGTGAGGAATACAGGTAGCAAAAGGATGCTATAGGCGCTTAAAATATCGACGCTGTTGCTATGGCTGATGAGCGATTTAGTCGGATTAAAGCTACTCAACAAAAAGCCGAAGACATACAGATTGGCAACAATTCCTAAGCTGTAGCTTTGCTTTTTGGTTAGTGGGGTTGCGTAGGGTTTTTGATACGCTCGCTCGATAATCTTGAAGAGATAACTGTTCAAGATAAGGAGGGAGAAAATAACAAAACTTTGAAAATAGATGGGTTTTTCTGCCAGTGGTAATTCCCACCAAATGGCTTCACTTGTCTGTCCGACAAAGCTATTCTGGGTAAATAAAATTCGCAAACTAGGCAAGTAAGAACTGCTAAATAGTCCGCCCATTGCAACGCCACAGATTAGGGCTTGCTGCCCGCCTTTGATGGCATACAATGCTCCGACGAGATAAACGGTTAACACACTTAGGCTGACGACGCTATAGAAGCTTATAAAATCCCTCAAAAAGTATCCTCCCTGAATGGCGGCAAATCCATGTAGGGGAATCATGGCGGCAACGCCAATATAAACTAACAGGGGAACACCGAGAAGTTTTCCGATAATTATTTTATAACCCGTTTGAGGACTGAGACGAATGAAGTTTAATGTTCCTTCTTTTTGTTCTTTGGCGATATTTTCAATCAACAAAAATAAACCGCCAACAATTAGGGCGACGATGGCGATCGCGCTCAGAGTGTAACAAACATGAGACCACCAAATGTGCCAGCCAATGAGGAGATCGCCACTGCTATCCTTCAGACAATCCAAACTCCGATAATCCCGATTTAGCCAGGGTTCTGGTTGCCTGGTAGTCGTGGCAATCGGATAACAATAGGGATTAGAGTTATCACTGTTGGGGAGCGGTAGCTTGGTAAAGTAGGACAGCAAAACTAGCCCTTGGATGAGCAGTGAACCCGTAACTACAAGTACGACTTTGGCGGATTTAAATCGTCCTTTAATTTCCCGCATTAATTGAGGATTGCTGTTACTCAGCTTCTCGTAAAATATATTATTCATGAAAGTTTTAGTTCCAAAGTTAGGAGGTTTGTTGATGACCCAGTTTGAGAAAGATATCTTCGAGATTGTCGTTTTGAACTTGGAATTGGTAGAGGTTTACTTGAGATTTGATGAGTTGTCGTAACAGGTTAGCACTGTCGCTATCGTCTCCTTTAAATTGCACGGTAATTTGCTGGTTTTTGACCGTCCAACTCTCGACATGAGGGCAGTTACGGAGTTCGGCGATCGCCCGTTCTAAACTCGTCGAGAACTCGTCATCGAGTAACGAGATTTGGATATATTGCTGACTCAGACGACTGTACAACTCCTGAATCGAGGTACTTTCGACAAGACAGCCGAGTTCCATAATGCCAATGGAACTACAGAGTTGGGCTAAATCCGAGAGAACATGAGAGGAAATGAAAACCGTCATTCCGGCTTCATGTACCACTTGGATAATATCGCGGAACTGTTGGCGAGCGATGGGATCTAAGCCCGAGACTGGCTCATCGAGGAGCAGTAAAATCGGTTCATGGAGAATAGTACGTCCGAGACTTAACCGCTGTTTCATGCCTCGGGAGAGGGTGGAAATGAGGCTATCTCGTTTGGGAATCAGTTGTACTAAATCGAGAATTTCCAAAAGACGACGCGATCGCTTCGGTTCTCGTAATTCATAGAGACGAGCAAAATAATCGAGATAGTCCCAAACGGTTAGATCATCGTAGAGGGGGAAATCATCAGGAAGATAGCCTAAATAGCGTTTTAAGCGCGGATTCGGGCGATTGAGATCTAAGCGTTCCCCGTGAAAGTAAATTTCGCCGATGGTGGGTTCTTCGATGGCCGCCAACATCCGAATTAAGGTGGTTTTGCCGGCCCCATTGGGACCGATGAGTCCATAGACTTCACCATAGTTAATCTCTAAGTCAACTTGATCCACCGCCAGATGGCGATCGAACTGTTTGCTGAGATTGCGGGTGGCGATCGCCACCTCAGGGGCAGGGATATCTGACATCATAGGAGTCTCGGGGGGGCATCTTCAAACCAGTATCCGTCTTGAAGGTTCCCCGCCAGAAGGGTTTGAGTGGTTCCAACAATCTGACGAACCGTCGCTGCCGAATCGAGACACGCCTACTATGACTAAGGCTCTTAGAGCAGTTCCACCACAGTTCTAACACCCTCACGCCCAAAGTGACAAGGAACTCCATCGCCCCTGTAACTCATATAGCAAAAGTTGGTCTGAATAGGACCCAAAATAGGGGACAAGAAGGCAATAGGCAGTAGGCAACAGGTAGGGGATTCTCTGGTTGGGTTAACGGACATCCAGAAGCAGGTCGTAGAAGAAGGTCTTGACAGAGGCATTAAAGCCCAGGTTTCCAGCGACGGCCACCTGATAAATTCCAGAACTGGGTAAATGGAATTAAAAAAGAGTTAATCCGATATAGCAGGGAATCCTGAAAAATTCACAGGGGTTAACTCCCTTTAGCCTCTTTTAGCCTCTTTTTTTAAGGTTTGGGCTGGGGAATCCCTCATCAGTCGTTTCAACTCCGATTGGCCCACTTGTCGGAGTTCATAGGTGAACAGACTTAGCATCAGTCCAATCCCCAAGGCTTGAGCTAGGAGGAGGTAAAGTGCCTCGGTTAACAGATCGGGAGAGTCTGCAAGCCTTAGGCTGCCACCAAAGACAAACAGCACCCAGCCCTGATGATCGTTTGAGCGAGGGTCGAACAACGTCAGTAATAGGTGAGGGCCTATGACTAATAGGATTAAAACCAGTCCAATCACCCATCGATGTTTGCTAGCCGTAGTAGTGAAGGAGAGACATTGCACCAAGACACTGTAGCAGGCCAACCAACCGAGGAGAATTAAAATCCCGATGCTCAAAAGAACTGGGTCTCCATCTTCATGTAATAACGAATGATTCCAGCTCAATACCCAAATTCCTAGGGTGGCGATAGATAGGGTAATGTTAATGGCCATTGCCAGGATTGAGGGACTTTTTTCACCCCAGAGTAAATCTTGCCAGAGGGAGTAGTGAGACTGGGCTCCGAGTTGGGATAGGCGATGACGATATCGTGCCCAGTCTTGTAAGTTTTGACGACCCGGAGATAGACTGATCACTAAGCCGATTAGAAGTAGTAACAAAAAAATGCTGTAATTGTTTGATTCCTTCAGAGATACTAGCATAAATTGTTGTGAGTCCCCTGAGTCATCCAACAGAAATCCTAGGGCATAAAAGTTAAGGATTGCACACAACACATAACCTTGTTTTTTGGTAATTAGAGTTGAATTAGGGTTTTGATAGCGCTGAGAGACAATGTTAAATATTAAGCCAGAAAAAACAATAAAAGATACCGTCCAAAATGCCTGAGAATAGATAGAGGATTTTGGAAATCTAAAATTAAACCAAACTGCGACACTCTGTAAATCATAGTAATAATAGTCAATCTGTTCTAGGTAAAATAAGACAGATAAAGTTAAAAAGCTGATATAGGATAGTGATCCACCTAGCAAGAGTGAGAAGGCAAGAGGTTGCTTTCCACCGCTCATGACGTAAAGCATGGTAAGGCTATAGATGGAAAATATTCCAGCGGCAACCAAGGTATAAAATAGTAAAATCTCTCTGAGAGAGAAGCCCCCATTAGTAGCAGCAACGCTATGGAGAGGAAGGGCAGCAGCAACCCCTAGATAGAGAAGAAAGGGAACCCCAAGCAATTTCCCTAAGACGATTTTATAGCCGGGTTGGGGGCTAAGTCGAATAAAGTTTAGGTTGCCTTTCTCTTGCTCTTCGACCAGGTTTTCAATCAAAAAAAATAATCCACCAATAAGTAGAACAGCAATCGCAATCATGGACAGGGCTAAACTAATATGCAACCACCAACGAGTCCAGCTAATAATGATATGTCCAGCAGTATCTTCGAGACATTGCCGCCTGGAAGGTTGATCCGATGAAGTTATAATAAAGCTGTTATAGGAAGCGGATGGATAGCAGTAAGGATTATAGTGGTTATTGTGGGGAATTGAGACCGGCAGCTGAGTCCAATAAAAGAACAAGACTAATCCTTGGAGGGCCAGGGAACTACTGAGGGTGAAGAGAACTTTAGATGTTTTAAAACGAGATTTTATTTCTCGCATTAATTGCGGGTTGGCATTACCAATTTGGTTATACATTGCATCTAATTTTTCATGAAAAAAGTTGGTCTAAACAGGCCAAAAAAATAGGGAAGAAGAAGGCAACAGGCAACAGGCATCAGGCAGCAGGCAGGGGATTTTTTCCCAACTCAGAGTGTCAAGCAAGCAATTTTCGATTGCTATAAATAGACTTTTTTGAATGGCCCAGGCAGAGGAAGGTGCCCTCTGGGTCATCCTTGTGAAGGTAGAGGTGGGTGAGAACGTTATCCAGCTATTATTTGTCTTAAGGATTCTCCACCAGAATTCCTTGAGCAATCTCGATATTTTGGCGAACCGTCGCTGCTGAATCGAGAAAGGCTTGCTGTTGCTGCGGCTCTAAGGGGAGTTCCACCACGGTTCTAACACCCTCACGCCCTAAGTGACAAGGAACTCCTAGGAATAGCCCCTTGATACCATATTCCCCTTGTAGATAGGCGGCGGCACTGACGAGACGGTTGCGATCGCATAAAATACTCTCCACCATCACATAAATGGAGGATGCAGGAGCAAAATAGGCCCCCCCTCGCTGCATCAGTCCGACAATTTCACTTCCCCCATGACGGGTGCGTTCCATCAGTCGCTCAACGGTTGCAGCATCGGTTATCTCTGGGAGGGGAATCCCTTTCACGGTGCAATAGCGGGGTACGGGAATCATCTGCTTACCATGATTGCCTAAAACCAGGGTTTGCACATCCTGCATCGACACGCCGAGTTCCATGGCAATAAAGGCTTGCAGACGGGAGGAGTCGAGAACCCCCGCCATGCCGATCACGCGTTCTGGGGGCAGTTCCGTAGCTTGCCAAACCAAGTACGTCATCACATCGAGGGGATTGGTGACGACGATAACAATGGCATTGGGGGACTGGACGATCGCCTGTTTGGCAGCGTTGACGACAATACTGGCGTTGGTTTTAATCAAATCACTGCGATCCATGCCTGGGGTGCGTGGCCGTCCCGCTGTAATGACCACCACATCGGCATTCGCCGTGTCAGCGTAGTCGTTGGTGCCGATGATGGTGCGATCGTGTCCCTCCAGTCCTCGGGCCTGCATCAGATCTAAGGCAATCCCTTGAGGCCAACCCTCGATGATGTCTAGCAGCACCACATCGGCCAGGTTCTTTTCGGCGACTCGTTGGGCTAGGGTACTGCCCACCTTTCCGGCCCCAATGACGGCGACACGAGGCTGGCGATGGGCGGAGACTGGCATTGGCGAGGAAGAATTCATACAGCGTTCAGCGTGGGGGACGGTTCCAGACTTCATTCTGCCATGTCTCGAAGGGATGAATGTGCATCCTGAACAGTCTCGAACCGCCATTTGGGGGATGACTCCCCCCGCTTATTCCTTATTCGAACGCTTCGAGTTGTTCGAGGGGAAGCCAAACGTTGGGGGTGGGAACCACACCAAACTTGATTAAGGCATAATCTCCCTCGGTTTCGAGGATTTCGCCCCGTGTCTCGAAAATGTAGGAGGGAAAGCGAGGGTCACTGGCGGTTGCTTCAACGCTGTTGAGGAGTTTTTCGCGGACAACCCGGACAAAGGAGCCGCGTTTAAGTTTCTTTGCTGGTGCCATAAAGGGGTGATGGTGAGTTTATCGGTAAACATCTATCGTTTGACCATTTTAGGGCGTTTTGGAGCCAGGCTGGCAGGTGGGGCAGAAATGAGACGATCGCCCCCCGAGTTTAATACGCTCAATGGGGGTACGACATTGGCGACAGGGTTCTCCCTTGCGGTTATACACCCAGGCCATGCCCCCATAGTTGCCGTTGATTCCCTCCACATCCCGAAAGTCTCGTAGGGTGGTTCCTCCGGCTTCGATCGCCTGCCCGAGAACGTTGATGAGTTGCTCTCGGAGGCGATCGATCTCCTCTGGGGTGAGTTGGCTACAGAGACGGGTTGGGGGAATCCCACTGAGAAATAAACTTTCGTCGGCGTAGATATTGCCGGTTCCGGCAATAATGGTCTGATCGAGGAGAGCGGTTTTGATGGGTTTGCGGCGATTGCGGAGAGTGCTGATCAGGTAGTCGCGGGAGAAGGCCTCGCTGAAGGGTTCCGGGCCAAGACTCAGCAAGCCGGTGATGATGGTTTCGGGGGCGGTATCAGGAGGAACCCACCAGATACGGCCAAAGGTGCGAATATCGACGAAGCGTAGTTCGCGATCGCCCTCGAAGAATAAACGCACTCGGGTATGTTTGGCGAGAGGATCGTCAGGGTGACACCAGAGGAGTTGCCCCGTCATCCGCAAATGCACCCCCAGCCAACCGGCGGCTGTGGGAGTTAGGCGATCGTAAGGCTCATCTTCACCCAATTGAGCGATCAGATATTTTCCCCGCCGATGCCAAGTGCGGATCGATTGGCCGCGTAATCCCTCGATAAACTGATCAGCCTCAGTAGGACTTGCCAGACTACGGTTTAGGAGTACAGCGCCTCCCACGATTCGTTGCTGGCAGGTATGGGCATTTAAGCCACGACGTACAGTTTCAACTTCAGGAAGTTCTGGCACAAGTCGCCTCGCTAGGGGGGGTAGGGAATAGGGAACAGGGAATAGGGAACAGGGAATAGGGAATAGGGAACAGGGAACAGGGAACAGGCATAACCCACCCCTGGCCCCTCCCAGGAGGGGAAGGGAATAGGGAATAGGGAACAGGCATAACCCACCCCTAACCCCTCCCAAGAGGGGATGGCAAGCTAGCAATAGGGGAAGCTTTCAACTGCCATGTTAACCAATGACTTGCCCGATGACTTGCCCAATGACTTGCCCAATGACAAAGGGGTTAGCGTTGTCATGCAAATCGCTAACCCCTATGTTGCCATCCTTACGCTGGACTTCCAGCTTGAGAGATGGTCAAGGTTGGTTATTTTTTCTTCTTCTTGGCGGGGGGAGCAACCTCCTCCAATTCTTCGAGGGCGAAGTTATTGGTGTTCACGCCACTAGCCGCGCCGCTGAAGCCGGTGTAGTTCACTTTGTCGAAGCGAACGATCGCCGGGTAGCGAATCCCACTTTGGTCGATAGTCGCTACGGTGCCGACATCCTTATACCAATAGGATTCTTTACGGAGAATCCGCACTTTAGAGCCACGTTGAATCATAGTTTCTTCTCTGTTGATTGTAATGAACCCGATCAGAGGCGATGGCTGAGACTCAGATGGAATACTCCTTCTGAACCTTTGGCCGCCGCGAACCGATGTTAAAGGATTATTTTCCAGGGTACTACTGACTCTGCCTTCTGAGGCGGTTTGGCGTTTTAAGTTTTGTTGCAGGGCAAGGGAACTGGGAACTTCGGAACTGGGAACTTCGGAACTGGGAACTTCGGAACTGGGAACCAAGAGGCAGAAGAAGAAGGTTCTCCCTCTTGCCTCTTGCCTCTTGCCTCTTGCCTCTTGCCTCTTGCCTCTTGCCTCTTGCCTCTTGCCTCTTATCTACAACGGCACAACTTGCACTTCAACTTCAGCAGTGACTTCTGGGTGAAGTTTGATGTGAGCTTTGTAGAAGCCGGTTTTGTTGATTTCGGGGAGAGTGATGCCGTGACGATCGACCTCTTGGTTGGTGGCGGCTTCGATGGCGGCGGCTAAGTCGCGATCGGTAACGGTTCCGAAAATGGCTTCTCCTTCACCCACCTGTTTCTCGACGGTAAACCGGCCAATGGTTTGTAAGGCTGTTTTGCGAGATTCGGCTTCTTGTTTGAGCTGTGCGAGACGTTCTTGTTCTTGCTGTCTACGCAGTTCCACCTGTTTGAGAACACCCGGTGTGGTCGGGATGGCCATTTTTTTGGGGATGAGATAGTTTCTGGCGTGACCGGGAGCCACTTCAACGAGATCCCCCGATTTGCCAAGTTTACGAACGTCTTGTTGCAGAAGGAGTTTAACGCGCTTCTTCATGATACTTTGATGATTAGATGATTAACGGTAGGGCAACTGAGTCGAGACTCGGTGCTGGGGGCGTTCTGGCCATCGGGTTTTGGCCATAGGACTGATGACTCGACCCCGGTGGAAATCCGATCTTCCATTCTATAGTGTTCAGGACGCTCTGGCAAATTCTCCCCGACTCGATGATAGGGGAGTGGGTCACGCTCTTGTTCAATCGCGAATGTTGATACTCAGTTCGTAGAGACGAGTGTTGGGGGCGGAGACTTCGATGAGATAGTCCCCGGATTGGCCGACACGGGAGTTCCAGAAGACAACGTTACGAGCGCCGGGAATGGTTTGACCGTCGGGACGACGAACGGTGAAGACAATGTCGTCACCGTCGGGGTTGATGGGAAAGAGTTCGACGGCAAAGATTTGGCGATCGCCAACGTTGACCAGATAGCGCACTGGAATCTCGGGGCTAACGGTTCCGCGAACTTGCACGTCGGTTTGTCCGGACGGAATTTCTAGTCGTCGGGGTGGCGGGATGGGTTTGGGGGTTGGCTCAGGAGTTGGCTCAGGAGTCGGCTCAGGAGTCGGCTCAGGAGTTGGCTCAGGAGTTGGCTCAGGAGTTGGCTCAGGAGTTGGCTCAGGAGTTGGCTCAGGAGTTGGCTCAGGAGTCGGCTCAGGAGTTGGCTCAGGAGTTGGCTCAGAAGTCGGCTCAGGAGTTGGCTCAGGAGTCGGCTCAGGAGTCGGCTCAGAAGTCGGCTCATTTAGGGCTACATCAAGGATGTAATCTCCTTCCGTTAAGCCACTGACGGTTTGCAGTTGAATAGTGTATTGACCCTGACGAGGGATTGTGCCTTCCCAGCCTGAGACTCGCTGCGATCGCCCCGGTAGGGGATTACCCATTGGATCGAAGACGGTCATGAGGACCCCTTCGCTTTCGAGAAAAGTCGCCAGTTCCGTACCTGCATCGAGGCGTAGACGGTAGTTATAGGTTTCATTATCTTGGAGGCTCCCTTCAACACGCAAACGATTGCCTGGTGAGAGGTTTAGGGTGCGATCGGTGACGGCGGGAGTGGGGTCTGGAGTGGGGTCTGGAGTGGGGGCTGGAGTGGTTAGGGGCTGTTCGGCGACGGGGCGATCGTCGGATTGGCTAAAACTGGTGATTAACGTCCAAACACTCCAACCCCCTAATAGGGCTAACACCATGGCCGTGAGAATGACAAAGATGGGATTATCCCAGATGGATGTTTGGGGTGGGCCGATTGAGGCTTGGCGGGTTGAGGGGGGGTGAGGGGTGACTTGGGTGGGGCGATCGCCTTGGGGATTCGGGGCTACGGTGTCGGGCGATCGGCTCACCACGACGGTGGGTAGGTTTGAGGGAGGATTAGAGGGGCGACTGGGGTTTTCAGCCTCTGAGGGGGCTTGGCTGTCGGGAACGCCCGAAGCCGTCGTGGTTTCGGCTGAGAGGGCAGCTTGCACCTCTTTGGCGCTGAGATAGCGTTCTTTGGTGCGATCGCTCAGCATTTTGTTGAGAACGCTCGCCAGTTGGGGACTGACGGAACAGGCCTGTTGCCAAGTCCAGTGAGATTCCTCGTCGTTGTAGAGGTGGCTGGGTTTTTCGCCGGTGAGGAGGACAATGGCTGTTACACCTAAGGCGTAAAGGTCACTATGGGGATAAGCTCGCCCATGATGCAGCTGCTCAGGGGGGGCATAGCCGGGTTTGCCGACGAGGGTAGCATTGGCGATGGGGGCTTGAGGTTGGCTATTTTCAGGCAATTCATCGGAGGATGACCACTGGGTTTGTGCGGCTTGTAGTTGGCTGGCGATATCTTTCACCACGCCAAAGTCGATGGGAACGGGGCGGCGATCGCTCTGACGCTGGATGATATTCTCGGGAGACAAGTCTCGATGGATAATGCCTTGGTTATGGATGTAGTCTAAGACCGGCAGCATATCCCGCAGGAACTGAGTCACCTCGGCTTCACTCAAGGGACCGCGCGATCGCAACAGACTCTCGTAGCTGTCTCCGGGAACGTAATCCCGCACAATGAACAGCCGCTGGTTTTCTTCAAAAATGGCTTGAAATTGAGGGATTTGGGGATGTTGTAGTTGATAGAGAACTTCGGCTTCTCGCTCGAAGAGTTCTTTGGCTTTGTCAAGGAGAGTGGTATCGAGTAGGGTTGGGGCAAACTCTTTGACGGCACAGGGGGCATTAAAGCGCCCTCGATCTTCTGCTAAGTAGGTGCGGCCAAACCCGCCCTGTCCCAGCAGCCGAACGAGGTGGTAGCGCTGTTGTAGCAGGGTGTCAGCAGGCAGCGGGGGTTGCATGGTGGCAGGTGTTAGGCGACGACGTGGAGTTGATCGAGTTGTTCGATGGTGACATCGGCTTGGCTGAGGTGACGATGGTCTTGAGAATGCCAACAAATGCCGATGGTTCCGGCAGCCCCGGCTCGTTGGGCCATGTCGATGTCTAGGGGCGAGTCTCCTACCATAATAGCTTCCTGAGGGGATACGCCGAGGGCAGCGCAGGCCTGTTGGAATAGGGCCGGATCGGGTTTACTCGGACCGTCGTCGACTCCCAGTTTCACGCCGATGAGGTGATCGAGTTGGCAACTCTGGACAAATTGGGCCACCCGTTCGCTGGTGTCAGCCGAGAGAATCCCCAGTTTGAAACCGGCGTTGGCCAGGTCATGGAGGACTTCTAAGGAGCCGACAAATAGGGGGGAGGTGTCGTCGTCTTTGAGGAGGCGATCGCTGTCATCGAAGGCTTCTCGGGCAATTTGCAGGGATTCAGCCCAGTTCCGGCCCGTTTCGGCCACATAGGCGGCGGCGGCAATGAGGTTCTCGTGGCGGCTACCGACGGCGAGGAGATAGGTGGGATCGAGGCGATCGCCTTCAATGCCAAAAGCCATCATCAGGGACTCGCCAACGCCGGGAATTTGGGCATCGAGTCGCCGGATGCGGGCTAGGCCTAATCGGCGTAAAAAGTCTTGGGTGTCTAGTAAGGTACCATCTTTGTCGAAAATGATGGCCTGGATGTTTTTAAAGGTGATGTTGTTACAGGAAAGGTTCATGGGGGAATAGGGAATAGGGGGAAGAAGGCAAAAGGCAAGAGGCAAGAGGCAAGAGGGGAAGAGTGCGTTCTTTCGAGGATTTTGCTGGTTTGTGGGGGTTGGGGCAAGAAAAAAGAGGGACTGAGACCCTCTTTTGCAGTGCTATGAGGGAGTAGAAGAATTTAGGAGATTCTTCTACTCCGGGTATTGTTGAAACAACGGTGTGAGTCTTACTCGGTGGCTGACACCATTTCCTCGTCGTCTTCCTCGATACCCATTGCATTTTGGGCTTCGAGTTCTTCAGGAGTAATTCCCTGGGCTTTGGCTTCCATTTGTAGACGGAATTTCTCGGCCATTTCTTCGGCTTTCTCGTACACCAACTCGGGGTTTTTCACCATATCACCGGGTTCGGGTTCGAGTTGCTTGGTAGATAGAGAAATCCGGCCCCGTTCGGCATCGAGGTCGATAATCATGACCTTGAGTTGGTCGTTGACATCGAAGACACTGCTGGGGGTGTCGATGTGATCGTGGGAGATTTCGGAAATGTGCAGTAAGCCGCTGACACCACCGATATCGATGAAAGCACCGTAGGGTTTGATGCCGCGCACGGTTCCGACGACGACTTCGCCAACTTCTAAGCCGTTCATCTTATGCTCAACTAAGGCACGACGATGGCTGAGAACGAGGCGGTTACGTTCTTCGTCGACTTCCAAGAATTTCAGGGGCAGATCTTCGCCCACGAGGTCTTCTTTGGGTTTACGAGTGCTGATGTGGGAACCGGGAATAAAGCCGCGCAATCCTTCAATGCGAACCAATGCCCCGCCTCGGTTTGTGGCGAAGACACCGGAGTGAACGGTGGCATCTTCTGCTTGAAGTTGGCGAACGCGCTCCCAAGCGCGCATATATTCGATGCGACGAATTGAAAGAGTTAGCTGTCCGTCTTCGTTTTCATCCATGAGGATGAAAAATTCCCGCGTCTCGTTGGCTTGCAAGACCTCGTCCGGAGATTCGACGCGGTTGATTGACATTTCCTGTAACGGGATGTAAGCGGCGGTTTTGGCACCGATGTCAATCAGAGCGCCTTTTGGCTCTATACTAAATACCGTCCCTGCTACGGTATCGCCGGGATTGAAGTGATAATCGTACTTGTCGAGTAGTGCGGCAAAATCTTCGTGTGTGAAACCGACATCTCTTTGCGTTGTATTCTGATTGACCATGCGTGTTTTCCTAGGACTGAGTCTCCATAACTGAGGTTTGCCTCCGGCTGATGGGTGTTACAGAATTGAACGGACAGGGCGATGATTGCAAGCAAGTCCTCCTTTGACGAAACACCGCATCACCTTCGTTTGAAGGCGAATTGACTAATAGCATAGCAAATTCTATCCCACTCCTACGACTTTGTGGGTGGCTTTTTTTTGGGAATCTTAAAAATCGGGATCATGTCCGGCCCGATCACAGGGATGGGGGCGATTAAAGCCGATGGCGATCGCCCTAGGTGGAAATTAGGTTGAGATGGCGCAGTTGGGGGCGGTTTCGGGGGAGAGATCTTGAGGGTCATTGTGGGGGTCGTCGGGACGACTTTCTCGTAGGCGATCGAGGGCTTCGACGAAGTCACGAACGCCCTGAAATTGCTGATAGACAGAGGCAAAGCGCACGTAGGCGACTTCACTGAGGTCTTTGAGGGAGTCGAGGACGATTTCTCCGATTTCGCTGGTGTGAATTTCCCGTTTGCTTCGCTGGTGCAGCCGCAGTTCAATGTCATCGACGATCGCCTCTAAGCGTTCGGGGGCGATCGCGGTTTTTTCGCAGGCCCGGACAATGCCTCGTAGCAGTTTGGAGCGGTCAAATGACTCCCGTTTTCCATCTCGTTTGATGGCAATCATCGGCACAAATTCGATGCGTTCATAGGTCGTGAAGCGACGTTGACAGTTCAGACACTGTCGCCGACGACGGACGCTTTGCCCAGATTCAGTTGAACGAGATTCTAAAACGCGGCTTTCTGTATGCTCGCAGAAGGGACAACGCATAACAATTGGGGTAGAAACCCAATAACGATTGACAGGTATTAGCAGAAATGATAACAGACGCACTACACGAATGTAGTACGTCCTAGCAAGACGCCACTCCTGTCGGGGACACCGCCACGACAGGAGCTGATAACCGATATCGATCTGATATCAGAAGAATGAGGGCTTATTTGCCGATTTTGGGGGTTTCGCGGAAGGCGATCGCGAAGAATAACAAGGCTAGGGTTGCCGCGAGAAGCAGAATGTAAATGACGCTTTCCATAATCTCTAAAAACTCAAGGTGTGACAGTTTTAGTTTATCAAAGGGCTTGGGGGGGGCTTGGGGAGTTGGCGATCGCCAGCTCCCCGAAGCTTCAGGCACAACTCAGACGAGCTGAATTAAGCCATTTCTTTCTCGATGCGAGTAGTTTTGTCGCCCACTTTCTGGAAAGCACCCCATTCGACTTGATCTTCATCAAGTTCAGGGTCAATCCCAGCAAACACGTCGCGGAACAGGGTCCGAGAACCATGCCAGATATGTCCAAAGAAGAACAGCAGGGCAAAGCAGACGTGACCGTAGGTGAACCAACCGCGAGGACTGGTACGGAAAACCCCGTCTGATTCGAGGGTTTCGCGATCAAACTCGAAGGGTTCGCCCAGTTGCGCTTTACGGGCATAGCGTTTGACGAGAGCGGGGTCGCTGACGGTGGTTCCGTCAAGTTGACCGCCGTAGAAGCTGGCGGTAACGCCCACTTGCTCGAAGCTATATTTGGATTCAGCCCGACGGAAGGGAATGTCTGCCCGAACGATTCCGTCTTTGTCGGTGAGGACAACGGGGAAGGTTTCAAAGAAGTTGGGCAGACGACGCACAAAGAGTTCGCGTCCTTCGGCATCGGTGAAGACTGGGTGACCGAGCCAGCCTTGGGCCAGTCCGTCACCTTTGTTCATGGGACCGGTGCGGAACAAACCACCTTTGGAGGGGTTGTTGCCCACATAGTCGTAGAAGGCCAGTTTTTCAGGAATTTGCTCCCAAGCTTCTGAGGGGCTGGCGCCGTTGGCCACGCTGGTTTGAACCCGACGTTGGATTTCCTGTTGGAAATAGCCCTGATCCCATTGATAGCGGGTGGGACCAAACAGTTCGATGGGAGTCGCCGCACTGCCGTACCACATGGTTCCGGCGACAACGAAAGCGGCAAAGAAGACAGCGGCAATACTGCTGCTGAGGACGGTTTCGATGTTCCCCATCCGTAGGGCGCGGTAGAGCCGTTCGGGGGGACGAACCGTTAGGTGGAACAGTCCGGCGATAATGCCAACAATCCCAGCGGCGATGTGGTGGGAGACAATTCCACCGGCGTTAAAGGGGTTAAATCCTTCTGGCCCCCAAGCCGGGGCCACCGGTTGAATGCTGCCGGTTAAGCCGTAGGGGTCGGACACCCACATTCCTGGTCCAAAGAGACCGGTTAGGTGGAAGGCGCCAAATCCGAAGCAGAGAAGCCCCGACAAGAACAGGTGAATGCCAAACATTTTGGGCAGGTCGAGGGCCGGTTCGCCGGTGCGGGGATCTCTGAAGAGTTCTAAGTCCCAGAAGACCCAGTGCCAACAGGCGGCGAGAAATAGTAATCCTGATAGAACGATGTGAGCGAGGGCGACGCCTTCAAAGGACCAGAAGCCGGGATCGACTCCGGTTTCTCCGGTGACGCTCCAACCACTCCAAGACCCGGTAACGCCAAGGCGCGCCATGAAGGGCATGACGAACATTCCTTGCCGCCACATGGGGTTGAGAACGGGGTCGCTCGGGTCGTAGGTGGCCAGTTCAAATAGGGTCATTGAACCCGCCCAGCCGGCGACGAGGGCAGTGTGCATTAAATGCACGGCAATCAGCCGACCCGGATCGTTCAGGACGACTGTGTGTACACGGTACCAGGGTAGTCCCATTGACTACGCTCCTCCTTATATGACGTGATATGAGTGATGGTCAACGCTTGTCTATCTTACGAATTGACCGGGCTGATCGCCGGGGTTGGGGTTACGGTTGGGCTGCCCTTGACAAACAGCCGTGTTAACTCCCTTCAAGACGATCAGGTTCGGTGCTAGTGCAGTTGTTTTTAGGGCTGCATCAATTAAAGATTATTAAAGAAGTGTATCGATTCTGAGACGCGATCGCAAGGGTATTTTACGAATTGTTGGGGATAAGTGGGTCAAACCGATCGCCTTTGGGGGACACGGCTCTTTTTTTATGACGAATTATTAATTTTTTGGCAAATCAAGTTGACAGGTCACTGAGGATGTGCATAGTCGTGACACAACTTGTTCGGCATCCATGAGGCGTTTGAGCATCACGTGAGAAATGCTGGTCTCTTGGCTATCTAGGGTCTGGGGACGGACTTCAACCATCAAAACGGCGGCTTCAACTCGATAAAGCCAAAGTCGTTCACCCCGTTCGACTAAACAGAGGTCGAGACGTTCAATATCGGGCTGTCGCCGCCAAGCGTTGACGTTCCAGAGTCCTTGGGTTCCCCAAACACGCGCAACAGTCCAGCCTTCTGATAGAAAAAAGTATTTCACCGCTCGTTATCGCAATTCTTGACAGTCAAGAGGATGCCCCATACCTTACCGCGAATTGTTGATTAGAGGGAAACTTCGGGAATCTCTTGTAGGTCGGTGAGGGGGCGATCGCCGGCTAACTTTCCGGGCGACTCTAGTTTATGACAAAAACACGATCGCCGATCACACGGGCCTGAACCCCCCTGGCGGCGGGGAAAATCTTGCCCTTGTTGATAGGCGAGCCAATACTGTTGAAATTGCTGGGCGATTTGGCTTAAGTCTCGCCGAGTCGCTTCATGTTCCTGAGAAGAATAGTTAAATTGCCAACATTGAGTCGATTGGCCCGAGTCTGGCCCGGATTGAGAGTCTGATTCAGCGGTGGCCCCTTCAACAAACCAGTAAATCAGAGAAATCGATTCAGGAGGATAAGAACTGGTTTCAGCTAAGACAAAGGGATAGAGGCGGGTTTGCCAGTTTTGTTTTAACCAGGTTGGCTGACGAGGACGGCGGTAGGTTTTCCAGTCCAGGATTTGCGCCCGCTTCGGGGACAACAGTAGTAAGTCGTAACGGACCAGCCAGAGGATATTCTGCCAGAAGAGACTGCGTTCATGTTCAGCGTCCCGTAGGCGAATGGAGTCACGATTGGGGTTGGGGGTGATGCAGGTGGGGGCGTACCGGTCAAAGTCCTCGATCCAGCGTCGCAGTTTGTCCCCTGGGGGTAACACCGACTCGATGGGAAGGCCCAACTCCCGTTGTTGCATCAGTTGGTGAAAGCGGTTCCCTTCGGCTAGTCGTTGCTGTTGTGGAGGAGACACAGGTGCGTCTCGATGCTCAATCAGGCTGATTTGGAACCAGCGCGGGCAGTCTTGCAGGCGATTGAGATGGCTTTGAGATAGGCGCAAAATTGGCTCAGGGTCAGGCGTTGAGAGGGGAGAGGTTTGGGGTTGAGAAAAGTTTTTTGCGGTCATGGCTTGCGTCAGAGAATAGATGTGTTATGATTGGATCTGCGAACGGGGCGTAGCGCAGCTTGGTAGCGCACCACTTTGGGGTAGTGGGGGTCGTGGGTTCAAATCCCGCCGCTCCGATTTCAGGATAATATCCTCTAAACAGCCTGTAACTCTTCTTTGTAAGAGATGCAGGCTGTTTTAGTTTTGGCTTAGGTTTAACCGATTTTGTTTAGACAGTTAAGATTGAGCAGCAATCAGGAGTAAAACGTCTGTTTTATGATTGTTGGCGAGAATAAATCTGTACTATTTATTATGTCTATTCTTTTAAAATAGAACCAGCCAATCCAGTTTGTGCGGATTGAGTTAAGCAAGTTAAGAAGAAGATCAGTACCTTAAAATAGAGAAAGTCTTATTTCGTTGAGGGGTGACTAAACCCTAACATCTGTGACCCGTTAGGGTTAGCGTCCGTTAACGTCATGACCCATGACTTAAGTTGAGATTGCCTTGAATGGGGCGATCGCCTTTCTTTTTGCGTTCTCATACTATGACTTTCGCTATGTCTCCCGATCCCGACGCCTATGCCGCCTTGCAGGAGGAAGTGGAACGACTGCGGCAAGCCTTAGACGATCGCGAGGCCCGGTTACGGCAACTCCAAGAAACATTGCCCGCCTGCTTTTATGAATTACATCGATCGCCCCAGGGGGACCTCTCCTGGCATCATGTTTCTGGGGGGAGTCGGGAGTTGTTACACGTCGAACCCGAGAATTTCGGGAGTTGGGTCGATCGCATCCATCCCCAAGATCAGCCCCGCTGGCACCAGGCCATCGCCACCTCAGAAGCCACAAAAACCGATTTAGCCTGGCAAGGACGGGTGAGGCGGCCCCAGTCTCATGACTTAGATAACCAGGTGATTCGCCTGTTAGCCCGACCGCAACCCCAAGCCGATGGGTCCACCCGTTGGCAGGGATTAGCCATTGCCATTGACGCACCGACCGTTCATGCAACCCCCAATCAAACGCCGGCCTTTTTCGCCTCTCTATTAGAAATTTTACCGGTGGCGGTGTTCGTGAAAGCCGCTGAGGACTTTCGCTTTTGTGCCGTCAATAGTAGCGGGGCGCAACTGTTGGGCCGTGAGGGGGAGGAGTTGTTGGGAAAAAATGATTATGAGTTATTTCCCAAAGACCAGGCCGATGAATTTCGTCGGGTTGAAGAGCAAGTTCTCACCCATCATGAGGTGGTCGAGATTCCCATCGAGTCAGTACAAGTTGGCGAGGAAAATCGCTTAATGCGGACTCGGAAATTGGCGATTTGGGATGGCGATCGCCCAACTCATGTGGTGATCGTCTGTGAGGATATCACGGAACAAGAACACACCAAAACCCAACTGGCCCAACAAGAATGTACCTTGCGGGCCATCATGGACAACGCCCCGATTTGGATTTGGACCACCGATATTTCGGGGCATATGAACTTTATTAACCGCACTTTTTGCGATGATGTGGGGGTGACGCCAGAGCAAGTGTATGAAGCTGGTCATTACCAAGAGGTGTTTGGCGAAGCGGCCGTTCGCAATTGCATTGAGTCCGATCGCATCAGTTTCGCCCAAGATGAGCCTTGTTTTGCCGATGAACGGTTCCCCTTTGTCGATGGTCAGATTCATGATCTCGAAACCATTAAAGTGCGTCTGAAAGACAGCCAGGGCAAGGTAACGGGCTTAGTGGGGCTGGCCGTCGATGCCACAGAACGCAAACAGGCTGAGGCCGCATTGGCCCAACAGCGATCGCTCCTCGATGCCTTTATTGAGACGGCCCCGGTGGGAATGGCCATTCTCGATCGTCAATTTCGCTATTTGCAGGTGAACGAGAATCTAGCCAGGATGGCTGGATATCCCGTTGAAGAGCATTTAGGGCGTTCCCTAGGTGAGATTGTGCCAGATTTAGCCCAGACGTTGCATCCCAAACTGCGGACGATGCTCGAAACCGGGGACTCACTGCTGCATCAAGAGTTCAGCGGGCAAACGGCGGCCCAGCCAGGAGTTGAGCGACATTGGCTATTTTCGGCCTTTCCCATTCGCGATCGCAACCAACAGGTGATTGCCTTTGGGGCGACGGTGTTGGATATTACGCAACGACAGCAGGCCCAAGACCAATTGCAAAGGCTGACTCGTAACCTTCAAGATGCCCAACGTATCGCTCATATTGGCAATTGGGAGATTGACGTAGCCACAGGGCGAACCACCTGTTCCGATGAGATTTTTAATATTATTGGCATCCCAGTCCGCCAAGAGCCTCTAAGCCAAGAGCAGATGTTTGCCTACTTCCATCCTGACGATCGCCCTCAGGTTCGTCAAGGGATTCGCCATTGCATTGATACGGGGCAATCCTATGACATCGACGTGCGGATTATTCGAGCCAATGGCAAATTGGGCTATGTGCGAGAGAAATGTGAGGCTCAGTATGATGAGGTGGGCAATTTAGTCAGTATCTTTGGCATTGCCATGGATATTACCGAACGCAAGATGGCGGAGTTGACCTTACGCGAGAGTGAAGAACGGTTCCGAACCCTAGTTGAGGCGACGACTCAAATTGTCTGGAATGCCAACGCCAAGGGAGCCTTTACCTCCGAACAGCCCGATTGGAGTGAGTTTAGTGGTCTGAGTTTCGAGGAATTGCGAGATTGGGGTTGGATTAATAGTATCCATCCGAGCGATCGTAATGAAACCACCGCCGTCTGGTCCCATGCCGTGCAAACTCGCAGTCTCTATCAGATTGAACATCGCCTGCGACGGGCTGATGGGCAATATCGGGATATGAGTGTGCGGGCAGTACCGATTGTCGATGAAGAGGGCAATCTGCGGGAGTGGATTGGCGTTAACACCGATATTACAGACCGCAAAGATGCCGAACGGGCCTTACAACAGTCTGAAGCCAAGTTACGACAGCAGGCCGAGAACTTGCAATCGACCCTAAATGAGTTGCAACGAACCCAGAATCAGTTAGTGCAAAGTGAGAAAATGTCGGCCCTGGGGCAGTTAGTGGCGGGAGTCGCCCATGAGATTAATAACCCAGTCAACTTTATTTATGGCAATCTCACCCATGCCGATGAGTATACCCAGGACTTGCTACGGCTGATTGCCACCTATCAACAGCAGCATCCTGAACCTGATGCCGTCGTCGAGGAGGTAATTGAGGAGATAGATTTAGAGTATCTCATCGATGACTTACCGCGCTTGCTGAACTCAATGCGAGTGGGAGCGCAACGGATTCGTGATATCGTGCGATCGCTGCGGAATTTCTCTCGCCTCGATGAATCCGAGTTCAAAGCCGTGAATCTTCATGACGGCATTGAAAGCACCCTGATGATTTTGCAAAATCGCCTCAAAGCTAAACCCGATTCACCGGGGATTGAAATTGTGCGACGCTATGGCAACCTGCCCCTCGTCGAATGCTACGCCGGGCAAATCAATCAAGTGTTGATGAATATCCTAGCCAACGCCGTCGATGCCCTTGAAGAACGAGATGCCCGTCGCAGCCCCTCAGAACTCGATGCCGCCCCAAGTCGCATTACCATCACCACCGCCGTCATTGACCAAACATCCGTACAAGTGGTCATTGCTGACAACGGTATAGGGATTCCGCCTCATGTCCAAACTCAGATTTTTGACCCCTTCTTTACCACCAAACCCGTGGGCAAGGGGACGGGGTTAGGAATGTCCATTAGTTATCAGATTATTACCGATAAGCATCAGGGGAGTTTAACCTGTCATTCCGAACCGGGGTTAGGAACCAGCTTCATCATTGAAATCCCCATTCGTCAAACTCGCTCTGCGGCCCCTGCATCTCGCTGAGATTGGACATTCGGGGAATTGGCTCTCTCTAGCAGCGCCATTCTCTCCGAGAGTGGCTATCCTGGAAGCTATGGGTGCATTCGTGTCTCACGGGGCCGAGACCCAAAAAAACATTGATAGAACCATCAATTCAGCGATTATGACAACTTTTTACGTCAATCCCAATACAGGCAATGATAACAATTCCGGTGATGCCACAGAGCCATTTAAAACCATTACCCATGCCCTCAGCCAAGCCGATGCCGGGACGTTAGTGCAATTGGCCGTGGGTCAATATACCGCTGATACCGATGAGACCTTTCCTCTGACCGTTCCCCCAGGGGTGAAGCTGGTGGGCAACGAAGGCAACAAGGGCAAGGATATCCTGATTACTGGAGGAGGGACTGTTCGTACCAGTGATGGGGAACAGTCCTTGACCCTTCGCTTAGACCCCGAAGCCGAAGTGCGGGGTGTGACTGTCTCGAATCCTGAACTTCGCGGTACTGGGATTTGGATTGAGTCCGGTAGCCCCATCGTGGCCCATAGTAGCCTCGTCAACTGCAAGCGAGAGGGTATCCGCATCATGGGAACGGCAAAACCGATTCTTGATGATAATGTCTTGACAGATAATGCCTCATATGGTATATGGGCGTTAAAAAATGCCAAGGGTGAAATTCGCAACAACACCCTACGGGACAATGGAACGGGAATTGGGATTGGGGAGAATGCGGCCCCCCTAATTGCCAATAACTTGATTCAGCAGGGTCGCTATGGACTGGTCCTCAACGGAGACTGTCGCCCAGTCTTGCGAGGCAATATCATTGAGGACAACGATGATTATGGCCTGTCGGCGATGGATTCGGCGTTGCCGGATTTAGGCAAAGCAGAAGAACCGGGAGGCAATGTTTTCCGCAACAATGGCGAGAAAGACTTGCTCAATGACACCAGTGAAACCTTTATCTCGGCCGGGAATCAACTCAATCCCGACAAGGTTCAAGGGGAGGTTGAGTTTGTGGCCGTCGATGGCGGGGTTCCAACGCCCACCCCAACACCAGAACCCACCCCAACACCAGAACCCACCCCAACACCAGAACCCACCCCAACACCAGAACCCTCACCGCCAACAGAATTGACCGATATCAAAGGTCATTGGGCCGAACCCTTTATTCAGGCTTTATTTGACCGGCAATTGGTCAGTGGTATGGGAGACGGAACCTTTAAACCCAATGCCCCCATTACTCGGGCAGGGTTTGCGGCGTTGTTGGCCCAGGCCTTTGACAAACCCTTAACGGAATCGGAGAAGACGTTTACCGATGTTCCCAATGATTTTTGGGGTCGCGATGCCATTACCAAGGTGACTCGCATGGGCTTTATTACCGGGTTCCCCAACAACACCTTCCGTCCAGGGGATAATGTAACCCGTCTGCAAGTGTTGCTGGCGTTGAATGCGGGGTTGGAACTCAGTGAAGGCAATCAAAATCATCTCAACTTCTATACCGATAAATCTCAGATTCCCTCTTGGGCAACGACGGCGGTAGGGAACGCCACGGATGCGAAGTTGGTGGTGAACTACCCCAATCTGCGACAACTACGACCGATGTTAGATGCAACTCGGGCCGATGTAGCGGTGATGGTGTATCAGGCCTTGGTTCAGGAAGACGATTTCCCGGTGATTGACTCGCCCTATCTGGTGGATGCTGAGGCCACAGATGTACCGAAGTTCTCCGACATTGAGGACCACTGGGCCAAGGACTTTATTGTGGAGTTGGCCAGTAAGGGGGTTATTAATGGTTTACCCGATGGAACTTTCCGGCCTGACAAGAAGATGACACGGGCCGAGTATGCAGCCTTGTTAGCCACAGCCTTTGACCCCCGGCCAGAACGCTCAAGTGTTAAATTCCAGGATGTCCCCAGTGGTCATTGGGCCAAGCCGGCCATTGACAAAGCCTATGAGGGGGGATTCCTCTCTGGGTTTTCCGAGACAACCTTTGGCCCGAATTTGAATGTGCAGCGGTTACAGGTGTTGTTGTCGTTGGTGAATGGGTTAGACCTCTCGGGTGGGTCAGCTGAGTTATTGAATCAATACGATGACCGAGACCAGATTCCCACCTGGGCCGAACCGGCGGTGGCGACGGCGACCGAGAAGCAATTTGTGGTCAATCATCCCGATGTCAGGAAACTTCGTCCAGACCAAGATGCAACACGGGCCGATGTTGTGGCCATGGTCTATCAGGCGTTAAAGGATGCGAACAAGTGGGAGTTATCGGGGGTTAATTCTGACTACATTGTGACCGCCTAGGTCTAGCCAAGAAACCGGGTGTCTTGGAGACACTCGGTTTCTGGTGTGCGAAAATTTTCATGAGTTGCTACGGGGACATTTAGGATTTCCCGGGACATGAGATCTTCGCGATTGGTATTAAGTTTTGTAATAACTCGTGGGCGATCGCCTTAACCACCGGAATCGTCACCGAATTTCCCAACTGACGATAGGCCTTCGTCTCATTGGGGTGAAGTTGAAACGAATCCGGGAATCCTTGCAAACGAGCCGCCTCACGGGGAGTAATTCGACGAACACGTCCCCGATGATAAACCCCCAATCGATTCGCATCACTCGCCACCAACGTCACCGATATTTTATCGGGGTCAATAAACTTATAGACTTCAAACGAGAAATTTCCCGCCACTGGCTTATATTTATTGTCAATGACTTGCAGATAGTTCTTGTTAACCAAAGATGCCAATAATTTCTTTAGGTTGGGGTTTGGATAAAAACTCGAAATTTGAGCTTCTGTAAGTAACTTTCCATCTTGATGCTGACCAAAAACCTTATTACGTCGTTTCGTAATAAAGCGATTCATCAGCTCAATTTCCTCACTTGTGCAATCCCCCCGCAACCCCAACTCCCAAGAGTGAATCGAGTTTCCGCCGCGATAGTCAATCAGTCGCACACCATGTAATTTTTCTAAATCTCCCTGAAGAAACGTTTTTAACGCCGTCGTAAAGTCCCTCGAACAATCATAATGCTGGGGAGGATTATCCTGCAAAATATCTCTGACCTTACAAGACTGTTTCGGTGCAGAAAATAAAGACAATTGACCCGACTCATAGGAATGAGAATCTTTAGCCCCCAAATCGGAAACTAAATTAAAATGAGGAGTTTTATTCAACACACCCATCATATAGGCGCGAACACGATTTTGAGGGACACCATAGTTAGAACTATTCAGTAAAAATAGGTCAAAACTATAACCCCGCTCTTGCATTTTCAAGCAAATTGTGTTAAGAGTTTTGCCTTGGTCATGAGTGACCAAACCCCGAACATTCTCAAAAATAAAAGCCTTGGGTTTTTGAGTATCAATAAGACGTAAGATTTCAAAAAACAAGGTTCCCCTTGTATCTCCAAATCCCGCTTTTTTGCCAGCATACGAGAAACTTTGACAGGGAAATCCCGCCAGCAAGACATCATGAGGGGGAAGAGAGGGAATGGTTTTGATATCACCTTTCGGGGTTTCCGAAAAGTTGGCCTCATACACCTGTCTCGCCTCCTTATCACGGAAGAGGGAGTTTGAGGGAGCGATAAAACCCTGCCTTCAAAACGAGTGAGTCGTTCAGACGAACAAGGTTTAAGGCAGTGATACATGGACT
>LJZT01000045.1 GCA_001314905.1 Phormidium sp. OSCR | reverse complement strand
GGACGGGGTTTCGGGGCAAAAATGCTCTGGGGCTAGACAAACCTGATGAAGCAAGAATCCCCCGTTATAATCTTTGATTTAACGGCGGGAGTGTCAACCAACAGTTCCTGCTGCCACTGATGGACAGAGGTGAGGTTGCTGGTGAGGATCAGGGTTTTCTGCTGAATCATCGCCATTGCCGCCATGCCCACCATGGTTTTACCGGCACCACAGGGGAGGACGATTACCCCACTGCCGCCCCTGGCCTGCCCGGCCTGGTAAAACAGATCAGCGGCTGTTTTCTGGTAGGGCCGCAGGTGAAAGGGTTGGCCGCTATGGGTGGTGGTTAACAAGTCTAGGGGCAGTTCATCCCCCGTCAGGTACCCGGCTAGATCTTCTGCCGGATAGCCCGCTGTGAGCAACGCCTGTTTGAGAACGCCGCGATCTCCCAGGGCGATCGCAAAGCTGGTGGGCGACAACCGTTCTCTCAGCAGTGGCCCCACCTGTTCATGGCGCTGCAAGAGTTCTGCCAGGGGTTTATCGGCCACCTGTAACAGCAAATCTCCAGCGGTTCCTGCTTTTAGAGTGGTGAGGCCATACCGTTGACCCAAGGCCTCGAGTTCCTGGGCCACCGACTCGGGCATGGGGTATTTGGCATGGTCTTGTAGCGCTGCCACCATAGCGGCAACGGGCATTCCGGCGGCGCGGGCATTCCAAATGCTGAGGGCACTGAGGCGGTAGGTGTGGATATGTTCGGGACTTTTGACCAGTTCGGCAAAGGGGGCAATGGCCGCCTGGGCCGTCTCGGCTTTGGGGACATGGATGTCGAGTAGAACGGTGCGATCGCTTTGGATAATTAGCGCATTGTCGGGGGAATAGGTCATCAGGCTCAATAGGGAAGTGTGTAATCTGCCTCTCGATAACACTCAATATAAAATCGAAACTCTTTCACAGCGGCAGATACAATACGATAAAATTTTCATCACTCAACAAGCTCAACATATTCGCCGCTACGAATTCCGTTGAGACAGCAGCCGAGCACGGATAGAACTCAAATCGGGCTGAATATCAGATAAACGCCGCTGCACAGATTCAGCTAATTGCTCTCTCTGACTTAAATATGCCTCTACAGCATCTTGGTGCCGAAGGTAGTAGCCGATTGTGTTGTAGACATCCGACAAGGATAGAGTTGAATACCGATTCACAATAGACTCAGGGGACGCACCATCTTGAAACGCTCGAATGATGGTCTCCAGCAAAACTCTTGAGTCCCCAACTCGTACAGATCCAATTTTATCTTCACGGAGAGGCGGTGTCTCGTGCTCTAAAACAAGATTCATAAGTTTTAAGTACTCTTACTTAAATGCAAAATGATCGTAACTTGACTTAAGGCTGTAGGTTTATGCAAGCAGCACTGGTCTCTAAGGTAATGATCAAGCGACAAGCTTCGGCAGAACTATCCCTTCCACACCAGGACTTGAGCCGAATCCTGAAGGTTAGCTTTTCGAACTGGGCCTGTTTAGATGTAAAAGATTGGCATTATTCCTGTGTTCATAAGTCTCTAAAAGAAAGGTACACAAAGCTATTCCACAACCAACAACCAGCTTGGCATGGCGATCGGTAATACCTTGAATTTTATCTCTTCCATGTCCTGAGCCATAAAGATTTCTGAGTTCTGCTAAATCAGTAGCAATAGACCCAATATTGTTCAGAACTCTTTTTATAACGTCTGCACCTTTTTTTAGAACCATCTACCTCTTTTGCTGTGAGTTGAAGAACTTTTTGAACTTTCTTCAAGAGTTTTGGAATATTCTCTTTTTTATCATCATATTCAAAGCTGCATCCATTTAGAATGGTTTTAAGTGTAGCCTCTATTAAGTCTTTGGTAGAACCAATCGCTAAAGCTGGATCGGTTTCAACTGATGCATTGATACGATCAACATAAATATTTAAATGCTCTGTATCTAAACTGGCTTTTGCAATTGCACTTATCAATGCCGTATCTAATTTCCGTGAAACTATTTGTTCATCATTGTAAACGTATCCATCTTCTTCCAAATGCCGAACAAGCTTTTGTTTTTCTTCTTCTTCTGTTGTCGGAATTTCATTTAAAATGTCCGCAAAAACGTTCAGAATGCGTCGCACATCTTGAGGATTACTCCAGTCTACAGAAGCGTAGTAACACTTTACAAGTGCGCGACGTTCTCCGCTTGGAAGTTGATCTTGAGAGAGCTGGATGTGTTTTATTGCGTGATTGTCAAAAAGATCGTTGATCTTCCTGAGCGTCGTCCAACTAACGAGAAATTCTCGAAACTTGTTTCGGGTTTTCCTGCTAACTAACTCTTGAGGCATATAAAAAAGGGCTGATTAATCTTTATAAAAGAGCGCAACAGTTCGAAGCGCAGAATTCTGTATTCAGCACTAATGCTTAACAGGATATGACTGCATGAAGGATGAGGTAGTCTAACAATCTCATTATAGCAGTTTTTACATCTACAATGTACAGTAGGAGTCAAGCAGAGCAATACTTTTGAGGGTTGCCGTTGTACCTCACTAAACTGAAAACCGCTATACTCGATCAGCGTTGCCAATAGTCACGACGGGCAAAGAACTTTGAGTATTTTCCTCTCGCATCACCTGCTCCAGCGAATCTTCATCTTTCATACTGCGATTCGCAGTGAGCAGGATCATCTGCTTTTTCTGAGCTACCCTCCAAACAACCCTATCAGTGCTATCGATGGATAATCCCACCTCCTCAAACATAACGAAGCGAATCGGAACAACATCAAGCTACCCCTCTCCAGCAATGCTCCCAAGAAGAATACGTGCGTGTCCTTTTAGATTATGGTCAACTAAAAAAATCACGACTGTAGCAGGTGACGTGCCTTGGATGCCTGAAGTTTTTCCCATGCAGCTTCTAGCCCAGGCGGGGGTAGCGAAGCAGAAATTCGAGTAATTCGTTCACGATTTTCCTCTTCGTAGTATTGCCGCAGTTCTTCAGTTTCCCGGATAACTTGCTGATACTCAGCTTCGACCTCGGAGCGATTAGCCTCTATATAAGCTAGGGCGGCTTCGAGTTGTTCTTCCGTCAGTTCAAATAATCCTTGGATGAATTTAGGTGGGTATTGACTGATCACATAGTCCATCACATCGTACAGAGTGATTCGGGTACCCGCAATGGTTAACCCTCGCTCGGTACGAATAATAGCTTGTTTGTTGGATGCTGAAGTCATAACGGTAGCCTCCCAAAAGCTGTCTTCATGGTATCTCACAGAGCAACAAGGTAGGTGGATGACACTATGCCTTACCCCCACCTGCCGTTCGGCGAGGTGGGGGAGTGCGTCGCCATTTTGTTTAAATCAGCGGCATCATGGGATAAAAAGACGACCAACACCCATCCAGGTTTCGATATCCAACACGATCTCGAGAATGCGATCAACACAACCATTTCGATAAACTCGATCAGCCAAAAATCGATCCGTATCTCCAATTGTAATGACAGGAAAGGAATCTACTTTATTTTCTTCTCGAAGAACTTGTTCCAGAGAGTCTTCACCTTTCATACTTCGGTTTGCGGTTAACAAAATCATCTTATTTGACTGAGCAGTTCGCCAAACAATTCGATCACTACTGTCGATAGATAATTTTATCTCCTTAAAGGTGATGAAACGAATTGAGACAAGCTCTAACCAGCCTTGACTCGCAATATTGCCCAATAAAATCTCTGCATGGCCCCCCAAGTTATGATCAATCAAGAAATTCATGCTTCTAGTTCATGCCTAGCTTTCTGGGCTAGGAGTTTTTCCCAAAGAGCCTCTCGACCTGGTCTGGGTTGCATTGCTGCAAGACGAGCAACATGTTCACGATTACGTTCCTCCCAATACTGCCGATTTTCCTCAGCTTGCTTTAGAACAAGCTGATATTCTTCTTCGACTTCAGAACGATTTGCGTCGATGTAGGATAAAGCAGCTTCAATCTGTTGCTCTGTTAGGTCAAACAAGGAACGGATAAATTTGGGGGGGTACTGAGCCATCACATAGTCCATCACATCATAGAGAGTGATACGTGTACCCGCAATGGTTAACCCTCGCTCGGTACGAATAATAGCTTGTTTGTTGGATGCTGAAGTCATAACGGTAACCTCCCAAAAGCTGTCTTCATGGTATCTCACAGAGCAACAAGGTCGGTGGATGACACTATCCCTTCACTGTCCCTTACTCAACGGCAAACTATACCCCAGCTTGCGCAACCCATTACGAAACCGAGTCTCGTCGTCTAATAACACCACAAGATGCCGCTCCCCCGCCATCTGACAGTATTTCTTTGTACGCGAGTCGTGGGCAATCTGTGCCGCCAGGCTCGCATCGGCACATTCAATCAGTCGGGCCATCCCCTGATCTTGCAAACTCTGTGAACGGCTGCGGCAGTCGGCAAAAAACTGCTCGACGGTCTTGGGCAAAGCCTCAGCACTGGCCTGGGTTAAAAAGTCGTAAAATTCTTGCAGCGAATGGCCCGCCTCAGCCGCTTTCAGGGCCACGTCTCGATCCAGCTTCCAGACCGCATCACTCGTTTGCCGGGTAAAGGTCTCCATCATCAACTGTTCTGCCGGGTTGAGGGGCGCTCCGGTCATCACAACGTCGAGATTGGGCAACACCCGTAGGGTATTTTCAGTGGTGATGGGAGCGGCGGTGTAGGTATCGCTCAGCCCCAGACAAAAGGCTCCCAGGGGGGTGAGCCGGAACGCTAGTAAGCCATCGTAGCGACTCAAAAACGAAAGGTCATCGGCGTCCCAAAAATTATTCCAGTTGTTTGGGGGGGCATCGTAGGGCGTGATATAAGCCACATCCAACAGGCCCAGGGTGGCGGCATATTCAAACAAAAAACACTTCATATAGGCATCGTGCAGAATGCTCCAAGACCCCTCGGCCTCATACAGGTTGCCATAGCCGAACTCCCTAATCTGAAGGTTCTCTGGATTGCGGCTGACTTCGAAGGTCTGGTCACTGGCAATCATGTAGCGCTTGAGGTCGTCATAGTCGACCCATTCCCCTACCGGGCATTGCCCTAGGACCTCGGCAATCTGAGCTCGCCGACCACTGACCGCCGTCAAGCTGCGCTTGGCCTTGCCGGTTTGACCTTTGATCGACTCGACCCGACGTAACTCGTCTAAAAAGGTGGTTTTGAGCCACTTCTTCCAAATCGATCGCAGGGTTGTTGCTGGGGTAGCCCCCATGGCTTTTTGGCCAGCCTTGGTCAATTGCAGCTTCTTGCCATCTAGGCTGGCCAGTCCGCCCCCCTGCACCAGCATGATCCAGGCAAAGGGTTTAATGGCCCCAATTGGGTCATAGCTGATGGGGTCATGGTTGTCGGGTTCGTCGGGTTCGCTGTAGTAGTCGCCGCCTTGCAGGAGGGGGACAATAGTGGTCAGCGTGGCCTTAGTGGGCATCAAGGTTTTATTGCTAACGCTCACCTTCCCGAGATGAATCAGCCGCAGCACCGTCAACAGATCTTGCTGGGCGACTTGCTCGGTGGGGCAAGACACCACCGGCACATCATCTGCTGTCCCTACAAGCCGATGTCTTTGGTAATCGAAGTGCCGATGCTCGATCCGAAGGGTCTGGGGCGGTTGTTCAGCGCTGGGCAAGGTAAGCGCTCTAGGCTCAGGGACAAAGGCTTTGAGTTTGAGCCGCAGATCTTCGGGCAACAGATTCGAGTTCCCATAGGTGCTGGCGGGGTAGAAAAACAGGTCAAGTTTGGCTGCGGGCTGCTGATATCTATATATGTGATCGTGCCATTGGGGCAAGGCCCCATATTTGGCCTGGAACTGCTCAGCCTGGTGGCGGCCCCCCGTTAGATAAATGGCTTCGGCCACAGCCGCCTGCTGTAGCTCATCTAGCTCTTGCCAGAGTTTTGTCAAGCCTGGCCCCAACAAGTGGTTCGCGATCGCCTCAACGAGTTCCGCTTTACGGGTCGGTTTCGCTTGAATCGGCAGGAGTTGGAGCATTTTTTTGAGCTCATCGACTGTCCGGAAGTTCAAGCCTTCTGTAACGGTTTTGAGGGAGGGTGAGTTAGCAGTTTTCATAGGTCAGGATAATCACGGCGGACTGTGCAGTGTTTCTGGAACAGATTAACAAAAACATCCCGCCATCGAGACTTGACGATATTAGCGGCTGGCAGGGCCGCGTCCGCGAGATTCAAGTTGTCGTTCGACCTGCCCAGGATTGCCCCAGAGGACGGTTTCGTGCTTATAGATGGCCATGCCCGGTTTGGCCCCTTTGGGTTTATAGACATATTTGGGTTCGGCATAGACCACAGGGGCCGCGTCGCTATCTCTAGCACGGCTATAGTAGGCGGCAATGTCGGCCGCAAACTGGAGGTCTTTCGGGTCAGGATGGGTTCCGGGGGGAAGCCGCAGCAGCACGTGACTCCCAGGGATTTCTTGGGTGTGGAACCAGAGGTCGTATTCTGTGGCGATGCGGAAGGAGAGTTGGTCGTTTTGGCGGTTGTTGCGACCGACGAGGATCTCTAGACCGCTGGGGGTCTGAAAGTGATGGAAGGGGTCAGGGGCGCTCTCTCGCTGGGGGCGATGTTGGGGGGAGCTGAGATAGTCTTGCTCGACGAGTTCGTCGCGGATGTCTTCGAGGGCGCTGAGGTCGTCGGGCTGCTGATAGGGACCGAGTTGGTCGAGGGCAGCTTCGACTTGTTGCAGGTAGCTTATTTCGGCTTCTGTGGCGCTTAAAAGCGGCTGAACGGCTTGTTTGGCTCGTTTGAGTTTTTGATGCTGTTTATAGAGCGCCTGGGCGTTGCTAACGGCATTTTTTTCGGGGTCTAGGGGGATGGTGATGGGGTCGCCGGTTTCAAAGTCGGCTAGGGTTATTTCGTTTAGGCCTGGGGTCCAGTCTTGCAGATGGGCCATGAGCAGATCGGCTTGTTGCCGCTGTTGGTCGGCGTCGTGGGACTGTTGCAGTTTGTCGAGGAAGGTTTGCCGCTTGGTTTGCAGTTTTTTTAGGGTTTGGCTGAGTTTTTGGCTCAGTTGATGGCGCAGTTGTTGGAATAGTTGTTGGTTGAGGCGATCGCGATAGTAGCGGTCAATCAGACCCTGAACGTCGTCAACGGGGGTGTGTGCGTCCCAACCGAGGACGCTGTAGCCACTTTCGGTCCAGCCGGGTTGGAAGTTTTGAGTTTCGAGAATTGTTAGCCACTCTTGCCAACTCGCAAAGAGGCGTTGCCAATCGGCGTCGCTGAGTTGGTCGGTGGGGGTTTCGGGGTCGAGGTTGGCCCGGGCGCACAGCGATCGCACTAGGGCGGAACTGAGACCGCGATAGGGGGTGAGGAGGTTACGCCGGAGGGCGTTGGGAATCAGGCTAATGCGCTCTTGCCAACGCTCAAAGGATTCGTCGAGTCGGGGAGTGGCCCCGGTCATGGCGGGGGGCGGTTCGTAGGGTTGTCCGGTGAGAATTGGCCGCAGTCGCGATTGTTGGGCGCTGACTTGATGGGCGGCGGTGATAATCAGATTCTCGGCGTTGGTGAGAATCACATTGCTGTATTTGCCCATGATTTCCACGTAGAGATGCCCTTGCAGGGGATCTCCGGGACGACGGGCAAATTGGAAGTCGAGGACTCGTTCCCAGGGGGAGAGGGGACTGACATCAACCAGGGCTAAGCCTTTGAGTTGGTGGCGCAGTTGGTCGCTGAAAGTGAAGGTGTCGGGGACCTTGGGCGGTGGGCTACTCAGACAGAGATGAGCGGCTTGTCTATGCCAACATAGCCGCAGCCAACCGCGACGGTCGAGGGTACGTAGGGCTAGGGCCAGTTGGGTGCGATCGCTTTGAATGACTTGTTCTAGACGAGCGGGAAGCCAAGATGTCCGAAAATCGGCATAAATGGCGCAAAGGGTGGTGAAATCGACGGGTTGCACAGGACGGGTGAAGGGCTGAAATCTTTACGGGAACTTAAATTGAGCCGATGGCGTTGGGGTCGATGCTTTCTGGGTGAGTTGGGGTGGGATTTTTCTGGTATTTGCGCCACCTCAGCCAAAATTTTGGATTCTATCTACCATGAGAGTTAGATACTGTCGTTACTACCCTCCTCACACGAGATAGCCAAGGATTAATCATGGATATTCAGCTTATTAACATCGGCTTTGGCAATATCGTTTCGGCGAATCGCGTTGTTGCCATCGTTAGCCCCGAGTCGGCTCCCATTAAGCGTATCATTATCGATGCCAGAGAGCGGGGTCAGTTGGTGGATGCCACCTATGGCCGGCGAACTCGAGCGGTGATTGTCACGGATTCGAGTCATGTGATTCTCTCGGCGATTCAACCTGAAACCGTTGCCAACCGCTTTGTTTTCAATAAAGATGGTAAGGAGGCTCACACGTAATGGCCCGGCGCTGTGCGGTGTTGACCCCATGGCCGCGTAATTAACGACAGACCATTCTCTAAGGAATGGCCGCAACGAGATCATGACTGCTGGAAAATTAATTGTGTTGACCGGTCCGAGTGGGGTTGGCAAGGGAACGTTATTGCGATCGCTGCGCCAACGTCACCCGGATCTTTGTTTGTCGATTTCGGCCACCACTCGTCCTCCCCGCCAGGGTGAGGTGGATGGGGTGGACTATCATTTTTTGAGCCGGCAGGGGTTTCAGGAGAAGATTGCCCAGGATGCGTTTGTTGAGTGGGCTGAGTTTGCCGGTAATTATTATGGAACCCCACGCCAGTCTTTGGAAACTCAGATGGCGCAGGGTCATTGGGTGATTTTAGAGATTGAAGTTGAAGGTGCCCGCCAAGTGCGCCGCAGTTTCCCCGAGGCGTTGTTGATCTTTGTTCGTCCTCCTTCGTTTGCGGAGTTGGAACGGCGGCTGCGGGGACGCGATCGCGACTCGGAAGCGGCGATTCAGCGGCGGCTTGAACGGGCTAAGGAAGAACTACAAGCGGCTGATGAGTTTGATGTGCAAGTCACTAACGCGGTGGTTGAAGAGGCGCTTCGAGAACTTGAGTCCGCTGTGTTTGGTTGACTAGGGTTTGGTTGAACCAGTGTTCACGACTCGGGTAAGACTTTAAGGAACCAGCGGATTAGGAGAAGGCGCTGATGTCGCTACCGCAGGTATCGACGAGGTAGCAGAGGGCGCGGAAACGTAACTCAACGAAGCGATCGTAGAGGGGGTTGAGTTTACACATGGGGGGGATATGGAACAGGTGATGTCCCCAGAGGCTAATATCTCGCTCGAAGGGGCATTGTGCTGGAATCAAGCGCACGATCGCCTCAGCGACTTGTGGACTGTTGATCTCCAGGGATGCAAGCCAGCCATCGATGGGAGCAAGCAATCGGTTCACAATACGAAGCATGGCATTCTCTACCAAAGTATCAAAGGGCGACATGGAACAGGAGGCGATCGCCCTTGGGCATTTTATCCTCCTAATTCCACCCTACGAGATTAGACCACACATTCGGTAAAGAAACCATATTAAATTCGATATTTTTTGTAAAGGTTATGTAAAGTCCGAGATTTAAGGCTCAGTTTGGTATCTTTAACTACTAATTTTCGCAATAGGACGAGATTCAGCCAACAATTTTCTCAGACAGCATCTCCCGATAAATTCTCCCGCTGAAACCTCGTCAGGGACTCCAACTGAGTCGAGTTGTAACGGTTTCAACGGGAGGAACGAACATTCAGAACGATTGAAACGATTGAGACGATCGCCAGTTGCAACTCACCACTTCAATAAGTTGAACTGCTCCATATCGATGGTGTCGCGATTGCGGTAAATGGCTAACACAATCGCTAACCCAACAGCGGCTTCAGCGGCTGCGATCGTGATCACAAACACTGAAAAAACTTGTCCTTTAGCATCAGCATCCAAATAGTTGGAAAATGCCATCAGATTTAGGTTAACTGCATTTAAAAGCAGTTCAATGGACATCAACACGCGCACAGCATTCCGGCTATTAATTAGCCCATAAATACCGATGCAAAACAAGGCTGCGGCTAAGAGTAAGAAATATTCCAGTTGTAGTTCCATAAAGCGCTTACAAGGCTCTTAAACAGTATGCAAAAGTTGGGACAGTGATCCTTTACGAATCAGAATCATCAGGGGAGTCACTAATGGCTCCAACGGGTTCTCGCGGCCGTTCTGGTAGCGTAAAAACAAACTCCTGCTCCGCATCCAAATCGGGAATAAACTCACGGCGAGCCAGGATAATTGCCCCAACCATCGCGATAAGCAACAGCACTGAGACCAACTCAAAAGGCAACAAGAAATCACTAAAAAAGTGTTGTCCGAGACGCAACGCCGTACTCGGGATCGGTTCAATGGTGTCTAACACGGCCCAAGAGGTCGATTGAACCATCGTACCGAGTAGAGCAAACAGACCGACACAGACCAAAGCCGTGGCTCCTTTGCGGAACCAGGGATTTTTCATCGGTTTAAAGGTCTCGTTTTTATTCACCAACATAATGGCGAAGATAATCAGCACGTTCACCGCACCAACATAAACGAGGATTTGAGCGGCGGCGACAAAATCTGCATTCAGCAGCAGATATAAGCCAGCCATACTGATGAACACTCCACCTAAAAGGAAGGCCGAATAGACAATGTTTTCCAATAAGACCACGCCCAGAGCGGCGGCGATGGTCGTCGCAACTAAAATTCCAAATGAGACGATTTGAACGCCTTCAGCTAAATTCACAGCTTTTTCCTTTATTTTCGTACAGGCTTAGCAATGGGTATACCCGGAAGGGCTTGCTGGGGCAGGGAAACCCGCCCAGCCAGTTGTCCAACCGTCGATGGGGCGATCGCGGGTTTGGATCAGTTTTTCTCGGATTCGGCACTAGCTGTTTCCCGCTTTGCCTTTTCCGCCTCGATTTCTTCGAGGATGTCTTCAGGACGACGGCCCGCACGTTGAGATCCCTTCGGTAAATCGTGGGGATCTGTCACACCCTTGGGTAAGTATGCCAGTTCTCGCATCGGTTGTACCATCGGATCGAGGGTTACTTTTTCCGGTAAACGTCCCAGGGCCACGTTGTCGTAGTTGAGTTCGTGGCGATCGTAGGCACTGAGTTCATACTCTTCGGTCATGGACAAACAGTTGGTGGGGCAGTATTCCACGCAGTTACCGCAGAAGATACAGACCCCAAAATCAATACTGTAGTGGTTGAGTTTCTTTTTCTTCTGTTCTTTATTGAACTCCCAGTCCACCACCGGCAGGTTGATAGGGCAAACCCGCACACAGACTTCACAGGAAATGCACTTATCAAACTCAAAGTGAATCCGACCTCGATAGCGTTCCGAGGGGATTAGTTTTTCATAGGGATATTGGACAGTAACGGGGCGACGACCCATATGGTCGAAGGTCACTGCTAATCCTTGGCCAATGTACTTGGCCGCTTGAAATGAATCTTTGGCGTAGTCGCTTACTTGTTTGAGAAACTTCAGCATGGTGTTCTCTCGTATAGTCGTGATTGGTGTGTCCCAAGGGGGCAATTTAGCCGCCAAAGGCAACGGGGAAGGCTAATTTGAGGGCTGCTGTAATCAGCAAGTTGGCTAGGGAGACGGGAAGCAAGAATTTCCAGCCTAAATTTAGGAGTTGGTCAATACGAACCCGAGGGGTTGTCCAACGCAGCAAAACGGCCAAAAAGACGAACAGGTAGGTTTTCAGCAGAACCATGGTGATTCCCAAGGAACCGGTAATAACCTGTACGACAGGAGAAAATTCATCGACTCCAAGCCACTGGGTTAGGGTTTCGACGGGGATGGGGAGACTCCAGCCGCCGAGGTAAAAGACCGATACCAGCAGGGCGCTAAGAACTAGGTTAACGTAAGACCCGAGGTAAAACAGGGCAAACTTCATACCCGTGTATTCAGTCTGATAGCCCGCGACAAGTTCTTCTTCGGCTTCAGGGAGGTCAAAAGGAAGACGCTCGGTTTCAGCGAGGGCGGCTACCCAGAAGATGACAAAGCCCACCGGCTGTCGCCAGAGGTTCCAACTGAGGATGCCGTAGTCGGCTTGTTGGTTGACAATGTCGATGGTACTGAGGCTATTCGACATCAAGACGATCGCCAACACAGACAACGCCAGAGGAATTTCGTAGCTAATAGACTGTGCCGCAGCACGCAATCCGCCAATTAGGGCATATTTGTTGTTGGAGGAGTACCCAGACATCAGCAAGCCGATGGGGGTAATGCTCGATAGGGCAATCCAGAGGAAAGCACCAATACTGAGGTCGGTAATGACCAAGTTCTGTCCGAAGGGCACGATGAGGTAGGACAGAAATACGGGAATCACAACGATCGCCGGGCCGATGGTAAAGAGCCAGGGATCTGCCCGCGTCGGGATGATGTCTTCTTTGAACAGCAGTTTTAAGCCATCGGCAACGGGTTGTAATGTCCCCAAGGGGCCGGCAAGTTCGGGGCCAACCCGCTGTTGAGCGGCGGCGGAGATTTTCCGCTCTAGCCAGACGGTGACTAAGACACCGACGGTGGCTGCCACCAACATCAGTAGCATGGGGACGGGCATCCAGATGACTTTGGCTAGTCCAGCCGGGACACCAAAGCCCCCGAGTATCTGGATTACACTACCTTGGAGGTCGATTCCTGATTCCATATCAACGGATAAAATATGAAGATTTCTTACCAATACTGTTCCCATAGTACCGTCAACGGGCGATGGGGGGAAGAAGGCAAAAGGCAAGAGGCAAGAGGCAAGAGGCAAGAGGCAAGAGGCAAGAGGCAAGAGGCAAGAGGCAAGAGGCAAGGACTGTTCCCTATTCCCTGTTCCCTGTTCCCTGTTCCCTGTTCCCTGTTCCCTGTTCCCTGTTCCCTGTTCCCTATTCCCTGTTCCCTATTCCCTGTTCCCTATTCCCTATTCCCTATTCCCTGTTCCCTGTTCCCTGTTCCCTATTCCCTAACTGGGATACCAAAACATCCCCTTAATGCCTTCGGGATCAGCCAGAAAGCCTAAGCCGTCGTAAAACTTGACCACATGGGGATCGGCGAAGAGGGTGATATTGCTGATGTCTTCGCGTCGTAGTTTGGTAATCAGATAACTCATGAGGGCTTTGCCGAGGCCCTTGCCTTGAAATTCGGGGCGGATGGCCACATCCCAGACGGTGGCGTTGAAGGCACAGTCTGACGTCGCTCTGGCGAAGCCAATCAGCCGCTTGCGGGTTCCGCGCACTTCCCACATGGATACCACCATGTAACTGTGTTCGAGGGCCTTGCGGACTTTGCGTAGGGGACGACGAGCCCAGCCAACTGAATCACAAAGTTCTTCGAGTTCGTAGAGGTCGATACGGCGATCGGTACTAAAGTAGATTCGGCTTTGGGTCCCGAGGCGATCGCTCATTCCGGGTGCTGAATACTCCTCCAAGGAGATCGCGTTCGGCGATGGGGAAGCCGAATCCGAACTGCTAAAAATGCTTTTCCAAAAACCCATGCAGGTGTCGTAGCGTGCTGATTAGACGGTTTCGGGCTGGACGGATGCCCGGTATGGTTCATTATATCCGGGGAATGTCCGTTAGACCCGTCAATTTCCAATAAATTCGAGTGATTGAATTTCCAGGCTCGGGCGATCGCCTAAAGTAGAGTAGCGTCTTCTCCTGAGGCTCAGGATAGATAGCAAGTGTATGGGGGATTCACCCGACATGGCAGTAACACCCCGAGTGGGCGATCGCACCCACCAGCGTCCACAAGCGTCAATTCTCTTCATAAGTTCAGTTAACGGTGACTATGGCTGCGGGCTTAAAATCATCCACTCTCGATCTCCTAAAGCGCTTCAATCGGGCTTTTCCCCAGTTTTATGAGCAGTTTGTCAGCAGCGAGATCCAACTGCAAAATCTGAAATTGGCCTATCACCTCTACAAAACCCGACAAGCAGTCATTGAGTTACGTCAGGAAGGCTCAAAAAGCGCCCTGCATTTTGCTTACCGCAATCAGTCATTTCTACTCAGCGATATTTTTGGGGTTTTGGCCGCCTACGGACTCACGATTCACAGCCTCAGTCTCTATGGCCAAATCGCACCCCCAATGTTGGTATTTGTCAAGCTAATTGTCTCTCGGGGGGGCCAGGCGTTGACGGAAAAAACGGCGGATAATGTGGCCCGGGCGGTTCGGGAAGCTCTGGCGGGACATTTTGAAGTCGAAGAGATGTTGGCGGTGGAGTTTAACCTCGATGCGGGTTTAGAAGATGTGGAAACGGAGTTCTATGTAGACCCGGTTTTCCATCTTCCGGCCTTGCTCATCGAAGCGGATAACCAACCGGGGTTATTCTATAAGGTAATGTATGCCATCTGGCAGGAGGATTTACTGGTCGTCAACGCCAACCTCCTCGTCTGGCGAGGACGAACTCGGTTGATTCTCTATCTCCTCGGCCCCAATGAATGCGCTATTCCTGACTATCTCGGCAACCAAATTGCCGAAAGTGTTCGCCAACGACTGTTAGGAGGCAGTTAATAGTTAATAGTTAATAGTGAATAGTTAATAGTGGGCAATGCACCCGCTTCCCTGTTCCCTATTCCCTATTCCCTATTCCCTGTTCCCTATTCCCTATTCCCTGTTCCCTGTTCCCTATTCCCTGTTCCCTTCTTTAATCCTATGAACGCAATTTTTGTCCCCTGGCTCCATATGCACCAACCCCCGATCTGGTGGAATCATCAGCCGCTGGGGAATCTTGAGAAAATGCTTAACGGTGATCCCAATTCAGAGGAAGGCTGGAATGCGCAGTGGTTTGCTCAGGCTTATAAGAATCCGGCCAAGTATGCCCGGGACTTGTCTCAACGGGGACTTCAGCCGCGCATGATGGTGGACTATTCGGGAGTTTTGCTCGAAGAGTTGGCGAAACTTTCTGGGGATGGAACGTTTGCCAATCGCCATGTGGATGGAGAACCCCTTGGGGATGTGATTGCTCTGTGGCGAGAGGTTCTCAATGAGTATCCTGAGGCGATCGAGTTTGCGGGAACGGCTTATAGTCACTGCTATTTCCCGACGACACCGGAACGGGACTGGGAAGCCCAGATTATGGGTTGGAAACAGGTTTTTGGAGATTTGTTTGGAGCGGCGGCCCTGGAGCGAGTGAAGGGGTTTTGGTTGCCGGAAATGGGGATGATGGGAGAGCCTCAACGGGCGATCGCCTTGATCCGACTTCTCAAACGCTGTGGCTATGAGTGGCTGATTCTGCCGGCGTCAGCCTTGTCTCGGCCAGAGGGTTGGACGACGCCTCAGTTGGAAAATCAAGTCCATGAGTTACGGGTGCAGGGGGACGCAGAGACGGAAAGCATCCTCTGTGTGGTTCGGGATACGGATATGGGCATCCGTCAGCAAAGTGGCCATAATGCGGATGGTTGTTTGAATGATATCCGCTATCGCTTAGAGGTGTTTGAGCGCGAACAGCTTTCTGGACCCCCGTTGATTGTGCCAACTTCAGATGGGGAAAACGGCAATGTGATGATGTTTGAGTATTTTAAGAATACGTTTGTGCCGTTGGTGGAGATGATGCCCCAGTTGGCGGATGTGGAGATGCTAACGGTGAGCCAATATCTCGATCGCCACCTCGACGGACAAACACCAACTGCGGTGTCTCTAAATACAACGGGTGGCTCTTGGATTGGTGGCCATAATAGCTGGAATGAGGGCGATCGCCGTCAAGCGATCGCCCTCAGGATTGAGGCTCTCAGTCGTCGGGTTGCTGAACAAGCCGCTCCAGGAGACCCAAGTTGGGATGAGGCTCGCCAACTCCTCCTCGTCTGCGAAACCAGTTGTTTTGTCTACTGGAACGCAGAATTTTGGTTTGACCAAGCTGATGCGTTTTTGGGCAAACTTGAGGATTTACTGGCGACCCCGGTTTAAGGCTGAGGCTTCTAACCTAAGGCTTCCAAGAAATCCCGAACTCGGTTGCGTCGTTTGGGTTGACGCAGTTTTTGCAAGGCCTTGGCTTCAATCTGACGCACTCGCTCGCGGGAGAGATCCAAAGCCCGACCGATTTCGGCTAAGGAGTAGGGGCTTTCTCCGCCGAGTCCATAGCGTAAACGGATGACGTCCCGTTCCCGACTGCTGAGGTCGGCGAGGAGTTGTTGCAATTCCCGTTGTAGGGATTCACGCACTAACAAGTCTTCGGGGGATGCGTCATCGGTTTCGAGGAGATCTCCGAGTTCGGTGTCTTTTTCTTTACCCACTTTGGCATCGAGGGAGATGGAGCGGGGAACGCGTAACATGACTTCCCGGATTTGTTCGGCGGTCATGTCGAGTTCTTCGGCGATGTCGTTGATGGTGGGGGTACGACCGTTGTCTTGGGAGAACTGACGTTGGGCTTTTTTGATTTTGTTGAGCTTTTCGGTGATGTGAACCGGGAGGCGGATGGTTCGACTTTGGGTGGCGATGGCTCGGGTAATTCCTTGGCGAATCCACCAGTAGGCGTAGGTGCTAAATCGGTAGCCTCGGGTGGGGTCAAATTTTTCGACGGCTCGCTCTAAGCCGATGGTTCCTTCTTGAATCAGATCTAAGAGTTCGAGACCTCGTTTTTGGTATTTCTTGGCGACGGAGACCACTAACCGCAAATTGGCCTTAATCATATGGGCCTTGGCATAAACTCCCTCGGTTTGGATGGTTTCGAGTTCTTCGACGGAGATGTCTGCTAGGTTAGCCCAATGATGTTTACCTTGACTGAGGGTGGGTTTGAGGTCACAGACCCGAATCTGAGCTTCGTTGGCCCAGCGTTCGAGGGAGGGACGATGGCCAAGTTGGGAACTGAGGCGATCGCGGGCGTTCATAAGATGCACATATTGCTGCATGATCTCATCCCCCGCCTCGGCTGCGGTCTGTCGCACCTCCAGCAGGCTGACGTATCGCTGCACTTTCTGGGCGACGGAGACTTCTTCATCTCGTCCTAATAGGTTGACTTTGCCGATCTCTTGAAGATACAACCGCACCAGATCGGTGGTGGTTCGGTGTCCACGAATGGACTCATCGGCTTCGGCGTATTCCACTTCCATGCCCGATGTGGCGTCTAATTCACTCTCTTCGAGACTAGAATTACTCATGCTTGATGGGGCATCTGTCTGGGCAGTCATGGCTTCTGTGGCTCCGGTTTTATTAGGACGATGGTCAGATTTGGCGGGTTGGTAAGAAGTTGTTTTAGACATGGTCGCTCGTCTCAATCCCTTTGAGTTAACTGGGGGTTAAGGGAGTCCGATGATTCGGAGAAGATCCCTCGTTTTGTGATCGTGATCGCAGGCGATCGCCGGCTTGTCCTCGTTCGCTTAACCCCCTCTGAATCAGTCGATCACCGGTCAGGTTTTGACGCTGACGGCGCTGATATTCTTGAAATCGCCACGAACTGAGGCACTAACGTTAGTATAGGGAGCTTTTAATTTAGGTTTAGTGATTTGCGTCAAACCATGGTGCTAACCCTCATCACTTTCAGCCGGTTTTTGGGAGGTTTTGCCAAAGTTGTAATGTTTCTTCACTAAAATCGGCAGCAAATCTGTATTTTTTTGACATCCGGGAACTTTTCTAAAAACTGTGTTCTACCGCACCAATTGAAGCTGTTTTTCTGAGGACTCTCTGACTTGTCTAGGGTTTTTTTTGAGACCTGCGGCGATGGCGAATTGGCTGAACAAAAGACTGGGTGGGGGGTTTGACCCCTCATACACCAACAAGTAGAGGCGGATAACCGAACGTTCTCCCTAGGGGAGCGGCGGGTTGGAGTGGCAATGTTGTTTTTTTAATCAACATTGCGAGGTAAAAAAACGCTAACTGAAAGTTAGGGGGCGAGGGTTAGGGGGACGGGGTGAGGATTAAGGGTCAAATGAGGCGACCCGGAGTTCACGCCGATTACAAGCATCCCGTATTGCTGCTACCTTCCGGTCCTGACAAGGTTTGGGCGTTGTAATTGCATGAGTCCGGGTCTACATCTGAGTATAACACGAGTCCGGGCAGTTGTTTCAAGAAATCTTTTAAGTTTCCGAGTCCTCCTCCTGGGGATTGTCGTCAGTGGGGGGAGTTGACGTCTCAACGGTGGTCGGGAAATCCACGGCCTCATACAAATCTCTCAAACTCAAGGTCAGGGACAGAGACTCCAGGGTTAAGGTGACATCTAGGCCCTCATAGTCTGTCAACAACCATTGTTGGGGCTTTTGCTTGACGTAATGTTCCACCTGGGGACGGTCTTGGTGAATCAGGAGATAGTCTTGGACGCTGTCGAGGGTCCGATAGGTGACAAACTTTTCACCGCGATCATAGTTCTGAGTGGAGGGAGAGAGAACCTCGGCTAGCACAATGGGGTTAATGACCGTATCGTTGCGTCCCGCCTGCAATTGGCAAGGTTTCGGGGTCACCATCACATCGGGATAGGTGTAGGTGTTGCGTTGGGGAATCCAGAGGCGTTGGTCCGTGATAAAGACCTGATAGGGCTGGCGTTTGAGAGCCAGCTTCAACAATACAAACAAATTGCCCGTGATTTCATTATGGGCCGGGGTTCCACCACTCATGGGCACAATCTCTCCATTGCGATATTCGTTGCGAGTCTCCTGTTGTACTTCCTGTTGGAGATAGTCTTCGGCGGTGCAGGTGGGTTGAGTCGAGGTGGGTGCGGTAGCGATCGCCATGGTTAAAATTCCTCCATCATGGGTAACAAGCTTATCCTTAGTGTGCCAAACTCGCCGTTCTCCCTTGACAAGCCTTTGTAATGACTGCCATCCTCTCAGCCATTCTTCCGGTTCTTACCATTGTCCTCATTGGCTTCTGGGCCGGGAAAACCTTTACCCTGGACCGAGTTAGTCTCTCGCGGATTACCCTCTATATCTTTACCCCCGCTCTGGTGGCTGAGTCCCTCTATCGCAGCCCTATAACCGTGGAAAACGCCAAAGGGTTATTTTTGGCGTTTTCAGTGACTTACGCGCTGATGGGAGCCATTGCTTGGGGGCTGAGTGGTCTTTTGCGGTTCTCTGCTCCTGTGCGTAAAAGTGCGATCGCCACCAGTGCCTTTCCCAACACTGGCAACATGGGCCTATCGGTGAGTCTGTTTGCTTTTGGCGAGGAAGGACTGAATCGAGCGGCGATCGTCCTGATTATCTCCAGCCTCTTGGTCTTTTCCACCGGTCCCGCTATCCTCAAAGGGGGCGGGTTCACCAATGCCCTCAAATTCACCCTGAAGCTACCCTTAATTTGGGCCATGCTCGTGGGACTGGCCCTGCGGCTGCTTCCCTTTGAACTGCCGTTTCAACTCGATCGCGTCCTCAAAGTCTTAGCCGATGGAACCATTCCCGTGGCCTTAGTGGTGTTAGGGATTGAGATTTCCCAAAGTTCCCTGAAACTCACTCGCTATGATCTCTTTGCCAGTAGTGTGAGACTTCTCGGGGGCGGGGCTGTCGCTTATACGGTGGGGCAAGTGCTGGGTTTAGATGGACTAGATTTGCAGGTGTTGGTGTTGCAATGTTCCATGCCCGCTGCGGTGAGTTCGTTCTTGATGGTGAAAGAGTTTGGCGGCGATTCTGTGCGGACTGCGCGAGTGGTGGCCATGTCCTCGGTGTTGGCCTTTGGGACATTGCCCTTAGTTTTGGGCTTATTATCTCTGTCCTGAGGTGAAGAGTTTAGTAGTATAGCTTGGCAGCATAGTAAGAAACGACCGGAGACAATCAAACAAATGGCTAAAAAAAAGAAACAACAAAAAGGCAATCATCAGGTTTCAGAAGCGGCCCTGGCATCGACGTCCCCAGATGCTCGCTTTGAGTTCCTGCAAGAACGGCAAAAAAAGGTATTGACCTTAATTAAGCGCAAGCAAACGGAACTGTCAAACTTAACGAACCAGATTCAAGAGATTGCGCGATCAATGTTTTCTCATGGTCAACCGATTTACGAGCAAGCCCAAAAGCTCGATCACGAAATTCATGAGTTATTTCATGACATTTTCACCAAACGCAAACTTGGCAAAAAAACAAAACGCGAAATCCGTGAAGTTTACGAAATTCTGCAATTTACAGGTCGCATTAGTCCTAAATTTGATGAAGACGATGAAGACTTCGCTCGTGAGGAAGAAGCTGAAGCTGAGCGATCGCATCCCAATGGTGAGGATGAGGGATTTTTCAACGACGAGGACGATTCAGACTGGGGCGGTCATTCTCCCTTTGAAACTACTCACACCCCTCGTCCCTCACGGGATATGAGAAAACTGTTTCTGAAATTAGCCGATCGCTTTCACCCGGATAAAATAACTGATCCCGACAAACATCAGCATTATACCGAAATCATGAAAGAGGTGAATATTGCCTATAAAAGTGGTGATTTCGCCCGCTTGTTGGAAATCGAACGACAAAGCGACGATGAGGCAGACATCGAAACCTCAGAGAACGATCGCGATCGCCAGTGCAAGCAACTCGAACAGGATTTGAAAATTCTCGAACAGCAATATGAACAGTTAAAAAGTCAGGTTCGCCAAGCCCGCAATACACCCCAAGGGATGATGGTGAAAGAGTATCGCAAAGCCCAACGGGAGGGAACAGATTTAGTCGAAGAGTCCTTGGAAGAATTTGAAGAGGAACTCGCATCTTTGGAAGAATTACGAAATTTTATCAAAGATTTTCGCGACAAAAAGATAACCATCAAAGAGTTTTTGTGCGGCCCATCTCGCTCCGAACAGGATATGCCGGAAACCGTCGAAGATATCATCGATGAACTGGCTAAACTCGGGGTTCATATCAATTTCAATCAGTAACATCCTTCCTCTAGCAGAGAATGTCATATTAAGGAAGACTAATCAAAAATTCTGTCCCTTGACCAAGTTGTGAATTGACCTCTAATTGTCCCCCGTGGACATCGACTACAATCTGACGGGCGATCGCCAACCCTAAGCCTGTTCCTTTCCCCACCGCTTTGGTGGTAAACAAATTGTCAAAAATTTGGTCTTGAATTTCCTCAGGAATGCCCGATCCGTTATCCGCGATTTTAATAGTAACCCCATTGTCAACGAATCGAGTCTCGATGGTAATCTGCTGCTTTTGCGCTTTAAGGGCGGCAAAAGACGACTGTTGAGCAAAATCATCAAATACATCAATAGCATTCGCTAGAATATTCATAAACACCTGATTCAGTTGCCCAGGGAAGCAATCAACGGGTTGCAGTGAACCATAATTTTTGATTACCTCAATCTCAGGGCGATGCTCATTGGCTTTGAGACGATGACGCAAAATTAGTAAGGTACTATCAAGGCCCTCATGGAGATTAAACGACTGCTTAGAATCGGTGTCTTTTCGGGAGAAGGTGCGTAAACTTTCGCTGATGGATTTAATGCGATCGCCACTATCCCGCATCGCCCGAATCAACTGGGATAAATCCTGCCGCACATAGTCTAACTCCACCGCCTCCAGTTCCGCTTCAATCTCCTCTCCCGGCTCCGGGAACGCTTCCCCATACAAGTCGAGCAATCCCAATAGATCGTTAAAATAGTCTTCTGTGGCTCCCACGTTGCCCAAAATGCAACCCACCGGGTTATTAATCTCATGGGCCACCCCAGACACTAATCCCCCCAGGGCAGACATTTTTTCACTCTGGACTAACTGAAGTTGGGCGTGCTGCAAATGCGTGAGGGACTGTTGCACCTGTTCATACAACTGAGCGTTTTCTAGGGAAATCGCGGCTTGGGTGCAAAGGAAACTTAGAACAGCCATGCGTTCTGGTGTGAACACGCCCGCGCTTAACTGATTGTGCAGATACAAAATCCCAAGACAACGCCCCTGAGTCAGGATGGGCAAACCGAGTACACTTTTCGGTTGTTGCGTTTGTAGATACTGATCTAAAACCGGTAAGTCGGTGACTAAGTTATCGATAATTACGACGTTTTGGGTGTTTTTGACATACTGAATCAGCTTCAGGGCCAAATCGGGACTTTCCTCGATCGCCTCTGTACAGAGATGAACTGTATCCGGGGTTGTGATTGCCCGAACTTGCCATGCACCCGAATCATTGGGAATAATCAGAACGCAGCGATCGCCCCCAGAATTTCTCAAAATAATCTGCGTCAGTTGACTGAGCAATTCATCAAGTTGTAAGGTTCCAGAAAGGGCTTGAGAGGCTTTGATGACACTGGCTAAATCCAAAGTCTGGTTAATGTCAGAGCCGCTCGCCTGTGAGATTCCAGTCTGACTCATCACCGTTGCCCTGGAGATGGTGCTGACGGTGTTTAACACATCAAAAGAGTGAACAACCGGTTGCAGGATGGGTTGCAGGAGTTGGGGATAGCGTTGTTCTAAATTGGCAACTTTGGCCTTGGCTCCCCAACGGCTATAGCAGTAGTAAGCGTCCTGCATATAGCCGGCGGCAACCTTTTCTTTGCCCCAGTCAAGGTAGAACCTTGCGGCGAGTTCGTGAGCTAAGGCTTCTTCTTGAGTATAACTATTCGTTTTGGCGCCAGAAATAGCGCGATCGTAGAGTTCGATTGCTTCTGCTCTGTTTCCTAATACCCGATGTCGTTCAGCTTCTACTAAATCAAATTTGTGTTGGTAGTTCATTGGAGCATGATCGGCCCATGTCCCCAGTTTGAGTTGATTTAAGTTCACTCGTTCTAATTGTTGCTGTCGCTCATCTCGATAGTCACTGACAACCGCCAGTTGAATTAAGGAATCATAGAAATGGAATACGGGAATATAGGCAGCCCCTGTGTGAATATAATTTTCTGCTGTCTTCGCTATGGCGATCGCCTGTTCAAATTGCTCGAATAAATAGGCTAATATCAACTTACTGATATACAGAAAATTTAGTCCTGTCCCATCATTGGCTGCTAATTGAACGGGCAAAGTTTGGGCTTCACTGTACGCCTCCCCTTCCAGGACACTCCAGTCCTGGGATTTAGACAACAAATTTTGGACTGATTGGTGAAAGATACTCAGATAGTTGAAAGCTGCTTCCTGTCGCGCCTTGGCAATGGCCTCTCGATAAACTCCCATGGTGCGGTGTAATTCTGTTAGTTCGCAACCTACAATATAAGAATGGTAGCAGTAGCAAAATGCTGACCAAGAAGCATACTCTAAATCACCATTTTCTAATCCTATTTGATAGCTCCTTGAGAAAGGATGTACTGTCTCGAAAATATGAATTTTCCAATGTTGTATAGCATAGTAAACTGTGAACTCTGTCCGGGCTTTGATTTCCCTGGCATCAAATTTGTTGAGCAGTTCTAGAGCAACTTCTCCCATTTCATACCCCAGAGAAATATCCCCAACCGCCGTGCAGAGGATCACACCATACCAGGCATACACAAACGCAGAAAGGGAGTTATTTCCCTGGCGCAAAAACAAGTTAATACCTTCGCAAATTATTAGAGGTAACAAGGAAGGCTTGGCAATGTAGGTCGCTGAAATGACTTTAACTAAAATTCGCGTTGTAGCGAGTCCAGTGGCTGAAGTCATTTCTGGCAGATGGGTCGGTGAAGATATCGCTTGCGCGCTCAAAAGATTTGCGGTTTCTGTCAGCTTTTGCTGAGTATCGTTTGAGCTGGGGTCATCAGTAAACTCTAATCCCAATAACCGCAAAATATGCAGCGCCGTATTCACGGCTTCTAAAAACTGATTTTGTACGATATGCGCCTGGATTTTTGTCTCGTAAACTCCAACTTGATCCAGCAGAGTTGTCGCATGTTGCAAAACAGCGTCAATCTGCTGCTGCATGGTTGCAAAATCTCCCTGCAAATAGGCAACTTCTGCCGCTGCACTTGTCGCCGTTAGAGTGAGATCGTATTGTCGCCGCCAGCAGTCTCGAGTCAGCAGTGCAAAACAGGTTTGTAAATAGTCAAAAGCGGCACTGTATGCCGTGGAAGCTTTAGCCTTGTCCGCAGCGGCTAAATTCAGTCTTGCTATTTCTTCTCGTTCGATGGGTTCCTCAACGGAGCGAATACCGATATTCAACTGATTGACGATCTCAAATAATTTTGCTTCTCGTTCGCTTGCCGACAATTTATGCAGTATTAGTTTCCCGATTTCCCAGTGAGTTTCCCACTTCTGATCGTCAGGAATTAACGAGTAGGCAGCTTGTTGCACACGATCATGAAAAAAACGATAGTCAATTTGCTCAGAAATATCTTCACTCAGCGATTTATGCTCCTGGGATTGCTCATCATCTAAATAGAACTTGTAAATTTTACTCTTTGGCACAATCAGACCCTGTTGCAGCGCTGGCCACAGGTCTGACGCAACTTGAATTTCGTTTTTTTCTGAAACAATGGTCAATGTCTTGAGGTCAAACCTTGCCCCAATACAAGCCGCTAATTTAAGCTGTTCCTGGGTGGCAAGGGGCAGTTTTTGTAACTGCAAGGCCATGAAGTCCACCACGTCATCAGTTAAGGCGGCATCCTGTACCCGCACCAGGTCGCATTCCCAGTGACCCCCCTCCCGGTTAAAGGTAATCAGACCATCTTGGTGTAATGCCTTGAGGAATTGCGTCGCAAAGAAGGGATTGCCCTGGGTCTTTTGCATGATTAGATCGCTCAAGGGCTGCACGATGTTTTCTGAAGCTTGGAAAGCATCGGCAATGAGGTGATTGAGGCTATCAGCATCCAAGGGACCGAGGCTGAGGGTGTCAAGGGTGACCTCGGCATTTTCTAGGGCTTTAATCGTCATCAAGAAGGGATGACCGGGAAACACTTCATTATCTCGATAGGCTCCCAAGACTAGGAGATATTGACATTGGGCTTCCGTCAACAGACTTTGCATTAAGCCCAAGGAGGCAGAGTCGGCCCATTGCAGGTCATCGATAAAGATGACCAGGGGATGTTCTACCTTTGTAAAAACCTGAATAAAGTTTTGGAACAGGCGGTTAAAGCGGTTTTGGGCGGCTTCGCCGGAGAGTTCTGAGGCGGGAGGTTGTGGCCCAATAATCTGTTCGAGTTCAGGGATGAGATCGATGAGGACTTGACCGTTATCTCCTAGGGCTGCCAGAAGGTCGGCCTTCCAGCGTTGCAGTTGCTGATCAGATTCCGAGAGTAATTGTCCGACTAGATCACTAAAGGCTTGGATAAAGGCAGAAAAGGGAATATTGCGATTAAGTTGATCGAATTTACCCTTGATGAAATAGCCCCGCTGCCGGACAATGGGCTTATGGACTTCATTGATGACGGCGGTTTTGCCGATGCCCGAAAAGCCCGCCACTAGCATGAGTTCTGAGGTTCCCTCGGCGACCTGGTCAAAGGCGGTTAATAACTGGGCTACTTCTGTTTCTCGACCGTAGAGCTTTTCGGGGATGAGGAAGCGATCGCTCAAATCCCGCTTACCCAATTCAAAATCTGATATCTCACCGGTTTCTTGCCATTGGCTCAAACATTGTTCCAAATCGTACTTTAATCCCAAGGCACTTTGATAGCGGTCTTCGGCATTTTTCGCCATCAGTTTAGCCACAATTGCCCCCAGCATGGCCGGACTCTCAGGGTTAACCTCATGAACTGGAGTTATTGTTTTGGCGATATGGCTATGAATGACCTCTAGGGGATCATCACCCGGAAATGGTAATTCTCCCGTCAAGAGTTGATAGAGAGTCACCCCTAGAGCATAAAAGTCGGTACGATAGTCAATACCTCGATTCATCCGCCCGGTTTGTTCAGGAGCCAAGTAAGCCAGAGTTCCTTCTAACCCTTGGGGGCTTTGGATGGTTTGAGTTTCCTTGGGCAGCAGGGAAGCAATACTAAAATCAATCAGCGTGATGTGTTTAGAGTTTGGCGCAATGAGAATATTGGCGGGCTTGATATCTTTATGGATAATTCGCTGCTGATGTAACTGCTGGAGAATGCTCGTCAATTGAATCGCAATTTCAAGGATGTCCAATAGGCTCAGGGATTGATTCTCAAGATATTGGCTCAGGGATAGGCTGCCAGTATCTTCCATTACGAGCGCATAACCATTGCCAAAGGGTTCTAAAGCCAAGGGTTTGGCGATGCCAGGGATAGTCAGGCGTTTGGTAATCAGATACTGATTGCGAAACTGCACCAATTCCCCAAAACTAGGATATTCACGTTGCAACACCTTAATCACCACTGAACGCTGTCGAGTCTCCTGTATGGCTCGATAGACGGCAGTTCCTGAACCTGAGTATAGCTGTTCAGTGACCGTATAGCCATCAATCATCGGACGTGAGTCAGGGGAATTGGTAAGGTTGGCGTTCATGAATTTAGCTTGAGTCAAGACAATGACAATAATCGCATTATTGGGTCTAGACGCTGATCTCAAGTCAATTGGACTCAATTCTAAGAACTGCTCTCTAGTTTTTTTAAAATGAATTACTCCAATTTCGGTGAGATATTGCGCGATGAGCCTTTGCCGCCACTTTTGCTGCTAGTTTTCTCCTCTTTTGTGCTTGTGTTTTTTTGTTATAAAAAGTAAACTTTTCTTATGTTTTGTTATATTTTTTGAGTGTCCCTTTAAGACTAACCTACATTCTAAATGGCGATTTAAGGCGATGTCAAGAGTATAAAGATATGGTATGACTTAAACCGTCGAAGACATCATTGAGGAACTGGCCAAACTAGGCGTTCACATCCATTTCAATTCCTAACGTATTGATGAGTTCTAACGGTGAGGTTGGGTGGTGGTAGATAAGCTTGAACCCTCACCAATAGCCTCTATTCCATCCGCACTAACCCTGTGTTGGGCGAACTTTGGGCTTTAGGCTAACGCTGAGTCGCCTCACCTAGCGCCTTGTGAAGCACGTCATCACTCACACCCTGACGCTTCAAACTGGCAATCAACGCAGAGAGGGTATCTGCCTCCAATCGCTCAAGGTCAGCACGCAGCCCTTGACCAATATAGGCCCGTGCCAAAGGCTGATACCCAGAAAATCCCAACAATGGCGCGAGATGCTTGAGATCAGCAATCACATCTTCTGGCATCCGAATCGTAATCGTTGTCATGGGCCGATCTCGATTCAACCGTTGTTTCAACGTATCAACCTTCATAGTATTCACGTTCCTTGCGTGTTGCTTTGCGGGCCGAGATAAGTCTAATGGTGTCATTTTCAGGCTCTATATAGACGACATATAGAAGGTTCCAGCGTCTATCCAAACCGATAACAGCGTCGCGGGCTTCATCATTGCGACTTGCATCAACGACTGACAGGAATGGGTCAAAGAAGGCCTCGGCAGCTTGCTGAAAGGTAACTCCATCATGGTTGAGGGGATTAACCCGGGCCTTCTCGTCATTCCAAACGAAGGTGACGCCATTGAGCAGGAAATGTACATCCATGCCCTGCATTGTAGATCGCACATATTTACATCGTCAATACGTACTGACGGTAAATGCTTTGATTCGACTCCATTCTTGTTTCCCTGCCCCAATCAACTCAGTAGAAATGCCGCCCCTTGGCCGCCTATAATGAGTAGGGTAAGCCGTCCATCAAGCCAATATGACCGTATCTCCCGTTTCCCCCTCCTCCGCAACCCCTGCAACCGTTCCCGATGCCCTCGGACGCTTCGGACAGTTCGGCGGTAAGTATGTCCCCGAAACCCTGATGCCGGCCTTGGCGGAACTGGAAACAGCCTTTGCTCGCTACAAAGATGACCCCGAGTTCAATGCCGAACTCAACGGACTCCTCAAAGATTACGTCGGACGGCCCTCGCCTCTGTACTTCGCCGAACGACTCACCGAACATTATGCCCGTCCTGATGGCACTGGGGCGAAAATTTACCTGAAACGGGAAGACCTCAACCATACGGGAGCGCATAAGATTAATAATGCGATCGCCCAGGCCCTCCTGGCCAAACGCATGGGCAAACAGCGCATCATCGCCGAAACCGGGGCCGGCCAGCATGGCGTCGCCACCGCCACGGCCTGCGCTCGCTTTGGCTTAGAGTGCATCGTCTATATGGGCGTCGAAGACATGAAACGGCAAGCCCTCAACGTAGTGCGGATGCGCCTGTTGGGAGCCAAAGTCGAACCCGTCAGTGCCGGAACCGGAACCCTCAAAGATGCCACCTCCGAGGCCATTCGCGACTGGGTGACGAACGTCGAAACCACTCACTACATCCTCGGTTCCGTTGCCGGCCCCCATCCCTATCCCATGATGGTGCGCGACTTCCACGCCGTCATCGGCCAAGAAACCCGCCGCCAATGTCAAGAACTCTGGGATGGCTTACCGGATGTGTTGCTGGCCTGTGTCGGCGGCGGTTCCAACGCCATGGGACTGTTTTATGAGTTTGTCAACGATGCCTCGGTGCGCATGATTGGCGTTGAAGCCGCTGGGGAGGGCGTTACCTCCGCCAAACACGCCGCCACCTTAACCCAGGGCAAAGTGGGGGTGTTACATGGGGCCATGAGTTATCTGTTGCAGGATGACGATGGCCAAGTCACCGAGGCTCACTCCATTAGTGCCGGCTTGGACTATCCCGGAGTTGGCCCTGAACATAGCTATTTGAAAGATACGGGCCGGGCGGAGTATTACAGCGTCACCGATGATGAAGCCATGCAAGCGTTTCAGTTGGTGTCCTGTTTAGAGGGCATCATTCCTGCCCTAGAAACGGCTCACGCCTTTGCCTATTTAGACACCCTTTGCCCTCAACTCGACGATGGGGCAACGGTGGTGATTAATTGTTCGGGCCGGGGGGATAAGGATGTGCAGACGGCGGCGCGTTATCTGAATTTAGGGGATGTGTAGTTTGGAGATGTGTAGTTCACGGTGTTTCCTTAAATTGGCATGAGGGAAATTGGCATGAGGGGGTGGGTTCGCCCGCCCCAACTAGGGTTGATAGGAATTGTTTAGTCGGATTAGGAGTGTATGGGTATGGTATCTCAAGAGTTTCATCCGTTACCTCCTCGTGATGTCTTACCGACGATGTATGACTTACCCAGTGAGAATCCGGAGGAGCCTGGTTTGCCTGACGAGTTTCATCTACGCCAACCGGAGTTGTTGCGCTTAACCTTCCGTCCCCCCACCTATGGGGAGGATGAGTTGTTTACGGCCAGTGATCTCAATCTTTATTACGATGTTCGCCATCCCCAATGGTATAAACGCCCGGATTGGTTCGCAGTGTTGGGGGTTCCTAAACTCTATGAAGAACGGGATTTGCGGTTGAGTTATGTCACCTGGCAGGAGGGGGTGTATCCGTTTGTGGCGGTTGAGTTGTTGTCACCGGGAACGGAGGCGGAGGATTTGGGGCGCAGTTTACGAGATGCCAGTCGCCCGCCGAATAAATGGACGGTGTATGAGCAGATTTTACGGATTCCCTATTATTTTGTCTTCAATCGCTATACCGATGAGTTTCAAGCCTTTGGCTTGATAATGAATGCTTATCAACCGCTACCCATGGATGGTTTAGGGGTTTGGTTAGAGGAGGTTCAGTTAGGTTTAGGACTCTGGGAGGGAACTTATCAGGGAATTAGCCGCCGTTGGCTACGCTGGTATCGCGAGGGCGGCCATTGGATTCTCACGCCGGAGGAGTTGGAACGAGAACGGGCAAATCGGGCTGAAGAGGAGGTTCGACGGTTGCGCGATCGCCTGCAACAGTTAGGGATCAATCCCGATGAGTTCCAGGGATAATTCTCATTACCCATCAAGACAGATGTTTCTGGTCGTGATGGGTTAAGGAGTTACGGTCATAAAGGGTTCAATGGTCTTAACGACTGACTGGCTTAAACTTTCTAAGTTATAGCCCCCTTCTAAACCAAACATGAGATGAGGGGTGATTTCTAAACACCATTGTGTGAATTGACGATAATCTTCGGGTTGTAACAGCATTTGTGAGATGGTATCTGCTTTTGTGCCGTCATAGCCCGCACTAATTATTAACAAGTCAGGACGAAAATGGCTGAGAAAGGGAATGACTTTATCCTGAAAAACCTGACGATAGGTTTCTGAGGTGGTGTTGGGGGGAAGGGGGAGATTTAAGACATTTTGATAATCGCCGGTTTCAGTGGCTGAGCCGGTTCCGGGATAGTTGGGGGATTCATGGAGAGAACAATAGGCCAGTTGGGGATGGGTTTCTAAAATGGCTTGAGTGCCGTTGCCATGATGGACATCCCAATCTAGGACGGCCACTCGGTCAATTGTAAATTGCTTGAGGGCGTAATAGGCGGCGATCGCGGCGTTGGAGAAAATACAAAATCCCATACCGCGATCGCGTTCGGCATGATGTCCCGGGGGACGAGCCAAGACGAAACTCGGTTGTCCCTGGTGAACCACTAAATCTACGGCATCCAACCAAGCACTGACCGCTAAGAGTGCCACATCATAGGAACTTGGCGAGACGGCGGTGTCCATGTCGATGCGTCCACCGCCGCGACTGGCAATGCGTTTGACGGACTCGACATAATCACGGGGATGGATTTGGGTAATGATGTTGAGGAGTTCGGGGCGATCGCTCGGCAGTTGCCACTTGAGTTGATCCGCCCAGGACTGAGATTTTAGCTGTTTAACGATGGCCTTGAGGCGCTCAGGGCGTTCGGGATGATAGGCTCCAGTTCGATGATCGAGGAAGGCCTCAGCATAGAAAATGGGAAACATGGCTGACTCTAAATTTGGGGATACGAAGGGTTAACGAACCTGGCGATCGCCCACTGATTTCACACCCTTACCAACGGCTTTATTTTATCATTTTAGGCTACCCCAGAGAAGGGGGATTCTGGAGAGGGATCGTTGCCTCGATTTGACAATTCCTTTAGAACCGTTCTTAACGTCAAAAAGCACCCGAGCCAATCATCACCTTTTTAGGGGAGTCGAAACTGTCCAGAAGCGATCGCATTATGTTAAAATAATGGACATAATTGGCGCAAATTGCCTGCGTCATTGCCGTTAAAAAAAGTAACCCGCACGTCGCTGGTTGTTGTCAACACAACCCGGCTCAACTGCGGTTTTAAGGGAGATTTTTACCGTATGACCATTGCCGAAGAACGGATCGTTCCAACGGATTTAGGGAACGAAATGTCTCGATCTTACCTCGAATACGCCATGAGCGTTATCGTGGGTCGAGCCTTACCCGATGCCCGAGATGGACTCAAACCCGTCCACCGACGCATTCTCTACGCCATGCACGAACTGGGCCTGTATCACGATCGCCCCTTTCGTAAATGCGCCCGTGTTGTCGGGGAAGTCCTCGGGAAATACCATCCCCACGGAGACACCGCCGTTTATGATGCCCTAGTGCGGATGGCGCAACCGTTTTCGATGCGATCGCCCCTGATTGAAGGCCATGGTAACTTCGGCTCCGTCGACAACGATCCCCCGGCGGCCATGCGGTACACCGAAAGCCGCCTGCAACGGTTCAGTAGCCTATCCCTACTCCAAGACATCGACTCCGATACCGTTGACTTTGCCGACAACTTCGATGGGTCCCAACAAGAACCCATCGTACTCCCCGCCAGAGTTCCTCAACTCCTCGTCAACGGTTCCTCGGGAATTGCCGTTGGCATGGCCACCAACATTCCCCCCCATAACGTCGGAGAACTCATCGACGGCTTAGTGGCCTTAATTCATAACCCCGAATTAGGCGATCTCGACTTAATGGAGTACATTCCAGGGCCAGACTTTCCCACCGGCGGCCAGATCCTAGGAACCAGTAGCATTCGCGATGCGTATACCAGCGGACGCGGTTCCATTACCATGCGAGGGGTTGCCAATATCGAAACCTTAGAACGGCGTGGTGCTCCTGATCGCGAAGCCGTCATTGTCACCGAACTGCCTTACCAAACCAACAAAGCGGCCTTAATCGAGAAAATCGCCGACTTGGTGAACGACAAAAAACTCGAAGGCATCTCCGACATTCGCGATGAAAGCGATCGCGACGGAATGCGGATTGTCATCGAACTCAAACGAGATGCCTATCCTCGGGTCGTTCTCAACAACCTCTACAAACAAACCCCCATCCAAAACAACTTTGGGGCTAATATGTTGGCCCTCGTTGATGGCGAACCGCAACTGCTTTCATTGCGTCGCTTCCTGCAAGTGTTCCTCGACTTCCGCATTGAAACCATCGCCCGGCGGACCCGCTACGAACTGCGAAAAGCCCAAGAACGAGATCATCTTTTGCAGGGATTACTGATTGCCCTACAACATCTTGATGCGGTCATTCGCTTAATTCGTCAGTCCCCTGACAGTGCTTCAGCCAAAACCCAACTCATCCAAGATTATAATCTTTCGGACTATCAAGCTGATGCCATTCTTCAGATGCAGTTGCGCCGTTTAACGGCATTAGAAGCCGATAAAATCCAACAGGAACATGAGGCACTTCAAGAAACAATTGCTGATTTAGAAGACATTTTGGCACGACGGGAACGGGTTTTAGAAATCATTGAAGCTGAACTTTTAGAACTCAAAGAAATTTTTGCAACTCCTCGCCGTACTGAAATTCTCAGAGACGAAGGGGATCTCGATGACACCGATTTAATTGCCAACGAACAGGCCTTAATTTTGGTGACGGAACAGGGCTACATCAAACGGATGCCCGTGAACACCTTTGAAGCCCAAAACCGGGCCACTCGTGGCAAATCGGGAACCAAGATGAAAGAGGATGATGGCATTGCCCATTTTCTCACTTGTTGCGATCACGATCAGATTCTCTTTTTCAGCGATCGCGGCGTAGTCTATAGCGTCAAAGCCTATCAAATTCCCACCGGTTCCCGAACCTCGCGGGGCATACCCATCGTACAACTGTTGCCCATCCCTCGGGATGAGAAAATCACCTCCGTGGTGCCGGTCAGCGAGTTTAGCGATGACAATTATCTGATCATGCTCACTCGGGGGGGCAACATCAAGAAAACGGCCCTCTCGGCGTTTGCCAACATTCGCGCCAATGGCCTGATTGCCATTTCCCTGAGTGACGGCGATGAATTGCGTTGGGTGCGTCTGGCTCGGGCCGAAGATAGTATTATTATCGGCTCTCGCTTGGGCATGGCCATTCACTTCAAAGCCGATCACGAGCAACTGCGGCCCCTTGGTCGAGCCACTCGCGGCGTTAAGTCCATGAACTTACGAGACGATGACACCCTCATTAGTATGGATGTCCTGCCCAGTAGCGTCGTCGAAACCCTAGAAGATACCGATGACAGTGAGGTGGATGACGCCGCTGAGAGTGACGTTAACGGCGATGAAAGCGATGAAGCCACCTCAACCGGTGAGGGACCTTGGGTGCTCATTGTCACCACTGGCGGGTATGGGAAACGGGTTCCCGTCTCTCAGTTCCGTCTACAACGTCGGGCCGGCAAAGGGACGATTTCGACCAAGTTTAAGTCTCATCTTAAAGACGATAGCGTGGTCGGCTTGATTGTCGTTAACGAAGACGATGAACTGATGATGGTGACGATGCGGGGGATTATCATCCGCCAAGCTGCCAGTGCTATTACGCCTCAATCCCGCTCTGCTACTGGGATTCGCGTGCAGCGTCTCGATAAAGACGATGCGATCGCCGCCGTGGCGATCGTACCTCCGGCTGCTGAAGACAGTGAGTTAGACGAGGAGTTAATCGAAGAATAACCCTCACCAACCCCGTAGGGGCGACCCGTGGTCGCCCTGAGCCAAAACCTTAACGCCGGGCGGTGGGAGAATCCTGTTGCAGAACATCCTCAAAGGAGGTTCCCTCCGCCGCCAAGACAAAGAGCGTTGTCGGAAGTCCCGAAGCCATCGTTTGCAAGCGTCCATAATAGTCAGCAAACGCATCAGTATCCTCACCGGGTTTCGCCACCCCTAAACAGACCAAATCGGTATTCGTCGAAGATTCTTGCAAAATCTCAGGAAAAGGACGACCTTCGGCTAAAAGCACTTGGGTGGTGGCACCAATGCTTGACATACTCCCAGCGCTGAATCAAAGATTACAGCGCGGGATTCTCACAGATAGTGATTCTTGATTCAGCGAGACAACGTATTGAATCTGATTTCTCA
>LJZT01000185.1 GCA_001314905.1 Phormidium sp. OSCR | reverse complement strand
TAGTCTTCGATCGCCTCTTTCCAGGGTTGGTCATAATTGGCTGAGGGAGTATCCAATTGCTTGACTCCTGTTCAATATGAGGGTTTTTACTGCTTAAATTATATTATAAATACGGGTGTCTCCTCGGTAAGCGGTGACGAGGTTTTTCCACTCTTGGCACATTCTGATAAACTGATCTGACTTCAAGGATGCACGTTGGCTTCGTTTTTTGCTAGGATCAGTCATGGGTAAATTAGAGAAATTGGTGGCTCGTTTTTTAGCGTTGCCGCCAGAAGTTCGTTTCTCCGATGTCACAACTTTACTGGAGCAGTTTGGTTATATTGAAGTTCGTTCTCGGGGCAGTCATCACACCTTTGAAAATGCCGATGGAGATATCATTGTTGTCCCGAATAAAAAAGGTGCAAAAGTCAAACGAACCTATGTAAAAGCGATTGTTAAACAATTAAATTTAGAGGAATGGCAAAATGACACAAAGTAATATTATTCATTCTAAACCTCTGGACTATTATTTATCCCTCAGGTATCCTATGTCAATTTATCCTGAAGACGAAGGAGGCTATACCGTCATGATTCCGGATTTGCCAGGATGTATGAGCCAAGGGGAAACCCTGGAAGAGGCTTTGGCCAATCTCGATGAAGCACGGCAGTTGTGGCTGGAAACTGCCTATTTCAGTCAAAAGCGAGCAATTCCTTTGCCGTCTAAACTCCAATAAAACATCGCCTCACCCATCCCCCTATTCTTCCTCATCGCTGTTGTAGCTAGAACTCTCCTCAGTAGAGCGGATTCGTGCTGTTGGGGCGATCGTAGTCATCACAGGGGGCGATCGCCCTCTCCCAGATTAGTCCCCGATTCCCGCGATAAACTCCCCGATGGTTGTGGCAACGGTTGCCTGTTGTAACAGGTGTCGGAGGCGGGAGACATCACGGATTTGCCCGAGGCGATCGCTCACCTGACCCGGAACCTGATTAAAGCGCACCGTCAACACATCGAGAATGGCTGAACGAGCCATGTCTAAACTGCCTTCTTGATGACCGGTTTCTAAGGCTTGACGTTCAATGTTGCTGAGAATTGGCATATTTCGTTCCTCCTGATACTGACGAAGTTTGGTATCGAAACGCTCTTGTAGGACCCGAGGTAGGGTCATCATCCAGTCCAGCAGTCGGAAAAAGCGGATGACCTCCTCTTCAGTATAATCTCGTTCATAGAGCAGTTGAACCAGATTCCATTTCCAGGCTTCGCGTTCCTCGGCTTGGCCTCGGGTGGCGTGGGTTTTTAGGTGGGCCATCACCAGCAAGGCAAAGGGATTCGAGGACTGTTCCAGGGTTTCCCACTGCTGCTGATAGTCGAGAAGTTTCACCGTGGGAAAGGTGAACTCAACACGACATCCGGCTAGTTCGTAACGATAGCCATTCGGTCGCCATTGGGGTCGCTCATCGCCGAGGATGGCGAGACTGATGACTTTGGGGTGGATGTCAAAGGAGCGATAGTGATAGACATACATCCGTTTGTCAAAGTTGGGATCTCCTTGACTTTGGACTTCGGTGTGAATCAGTAGATAGGCGTCTTCTCCGCTTTTTTGCCAGACTTGAAAGAGTTTGTCACATTCGCGCTCTCCTTCGCTGCCACTGGGACTAATTTGTTGCAGTTCTTTGTCTAAGGATTGGTAGGATTTCGTCCAATCGATTAGCTCATGGACTTGGGGAAAGAAAAATTCTAGAAATGGTAGTCTTCGATCGCCTCTTTCCAGGGTTGGTCATAATTGGCTGAGGGAGTATCCAATTGCTTGACTCCTGTTCAATATGAGGGTTTTTACTGCTTAAATAATAACAAAAATATGCAAAATAAACAGAAAATTAAGATATTTTTTTTATCGAAAATAACCATAATAAGTTTCAACACTTTTTCGCGAAAATACTGTTTAGAATTACCATAAAAATACGATGTGATGCGTTGCTTTGAATACCCATTACCCTAGGGGCGAACGGCTCGGCGATCGCTCGCCGACCATTTTTCGCCCCTACAGCAATGGGTTTGATTTGCAATTATTCTGGCTGCTCATCTTCCTCATCGCTGTTATAGCGAGAACCCTCCTCAGCGGCGCGGGGTTGAGACCGACGAGAGGGGCGATCGTACAGAGGAATAGGATCGTCAGGCTTCGAGACGAGGGTTAGGGGGCGAGGCTTGGCGTTGCGGTCCTGGGACTCCCCTCGGCGACGCTTGGAGGTGCGTTCTTCACTGGTGTTTTCAGAAATAACCTCGTAGAGAATCGCCTGCTTCCCAGGGTCATTTCCACGCCGCAAAACTCGCCCCAGTCGTTGGATATATTCCCGGTTGGACCCACTCCCAGAGAGGAGAATCGCCACGCGGGCCTCGGGGACATCCACCCCTTCGTTGAGGACATGGGAGGCGACGAGAGTGCGATAGTCGCCATTGCGGAAACGAGATAGCACCTCGTGGCGTTCCTTGACTGGGGTTTGATGGGTGATGGCGGGAATGAGGAGGGTTTGGGAAATG
>LJZT01000044.1 GCA_001314905.1 Phormidium sp. OSCR | reverse complement strand
GGACGGGGTTTCGGGGCAAAAATGCTCTGGGGCTAGACAAACAGTCATGAAGCAAGAATCCCCCGTTATAATCTTTGATTTAACGGCGGGAGTGTCAAATAGTGCAATGTTTTGCGTTGTCATTCTGTGAGTTGTCATGATGATTGTCAACAAACGATGACATAGCCTATCCCAGCTTATTAACTATTAACTATTAACTATTAACTATTCTAGGGACTGATTGAAGCAAACGGAAGCACCTGTTGCGTCTTACTCAAGCGCACCCCAGAAATATCCGGTTGAGCAAAAGCATAATCTTTATTTTGCCAAAGCGGGATATAGGGAACTTCCGCTGCAACAATCTCCTGTAACTCCACCAACAACGCATTCCGTTGCTGTGGGTCAGACGCTTCCCGTTGCTGTTGCAATAACTGATTAGCCAGAGGATTATAATAAAACGAGCCGTGATATTGACTTTCCCCTAACGTGCAGCCACTTTCGATAGATCCTTCTTGACATTCAAGAAACGGCTTAACATAGTTATCCGCATCAAAAAAGTCCGCATACCAAGACAACAGAAAAGTCGGATACACCCCCTTATCCAAATATCCATAGGCCGTCGCCGCCTCAACACTTCGGGGTTCGACGGTCATTAACCCCGGCAAATTTCGCTCAGCAAAGGCTTGTAAAATCGTGGCACTCAGACGGCCCGCCACGGAACTGGAGGGAAACCAGATCTGCACCACAAGGGGATTTTCTGGGGAAAACCCCGCCTGGTGCAACAGTTCCCTGGCCTGGGACACATTCCCGTCACCGTATTGGGTTGCAAACAGGGGACGATGAGCTTCAAAGGCTGGGGGAAGTAGACTATAAAGAGGATCGGCTTGACCGTAGAATACCCGCTGATTGAGCAAATCTCGATCGATGACGGCGGCTAAGGCCTGACGGACTTCAAGGCGATCGAAAGGCGGCTGATTGATATTTAGGACAAGATAGGAAATGGTGGTGCTTTCGGCGGCAATAATTTGATATCCCTCACTTGGGGCTAGTTCCTGAAGACTATGAATTTGGTCGGGATCGAGTTGTTGATAAGCCACATCAACGGCCCCAGTGCGGAAGGCGTTATAGAGGTTGGATTGACTTGAAAAGCGCCGCATATCAACCCCTTGATTGTTGGGAGGTTGGCCCCAATAGTCTGTAAAGATGTCGAAGGCGACGGAATCACTGCCATAGTTGGCCAGACGATAGGGACCGGTTCCGACAAATTGGTTGGGGAGAAATTGCCCTTCGCCAATGTTATAGGCGGCTGGGGATATAGCACAAAGCCCCGGAAATGTCAAGAGAGACGTGAAGCCGGCAAAGGGATAGTTAAGGCTGAGGGTGAGTTCGTACTCGTCGCTGGCCTCAATCTGGTCAACTAAGTCCGCCAGCAGGAACGAGGGCCGGCCGCGATTGTCACGAAAGCGGCGTAGGGAGAAAGCCATGGCGGCGGCGTTGAAGGGGGTTCCGTCATGGAAGACCACATCGCGACGCAGGGGAATGCGGTAGGTGAGTTGATCGTCGCTGATGGTGGGTAGATCTCTGGCGAGTTTGGGGACGAGAGTGAGTTCTCCTTGGTCGTTTTCTTCGTAGCGATAGAGGGGTTCGCCGAGGTTGGCGATCGCCATCATGGAGGATTGTTCGTAGGCTTCGGCGGGATCGAGGGTGACGATTTGGGCGGTGGTTCCGAGGCGGATGCGATCGCCTTGGGAACTGGCCCCAACGCCACTGCTAGTTTGACGCAGATCCCGACTCGATTGTTGACAACTGACTAAGATGACCAGACAACAACTGATCAAGGCCGCGATCGCCGGCCAACGTCTTCTGGAAATTCCTCTCATGCTGCCTGCCTCACCTGTTTTAGGACAACTCTCGATTGCCTGAGTATTTTAACGGACAGCATTGACCAAAAAAATACCCCGAGTTCGACATCGAGGAAGTCACATTATAATTGAGAGAGAATAATTTGGCTCAAATTCATTTGGCTCAAATTCTCTGTGTTAAAGGGGTTTTAAGTTAAAATACGGCGCCGGAATAAAAAATCGACAAATTGCAGTCTTAGCCAAGCTGAGGCAAGGACTAACATGATGGCTTTAACAGTTAAATCTGATGGCGGCTAGGAAATCCCAACATTAGTCAGAAATTTTGAGCCAACCCCGGCGAACAGCATGAAAGATACGGTTGAGGACATCTTCATCCTCAGAACTGAGACTGTTGCTGAGAACGACTGACTTCAATGTTTGTCGTTCGGCGCGGCTGAGATGGCCGAGATTCCACACTCGGGCAAACATTTCATCGAGGGGGATGGTGTGGTTGAGGGTTTGGGTCGTCATCATGGGGAGTTGTCACCTTAGTTCGATATTCTTAGTATCACCTTTAAATTGGCTTTGGACAGCGATCGCCTTCCCCATTTGAGACGATCTTCAACACGAATGTTTGTGATGAGCATCACCAATCCAGGGTTCAACGGCAGATCAAGGGTCTAGGCTGAGTGGGTCAGACCCCCACTGGGCTAGACATTCGCCGATTGTGGTCATCACATCAGTCCATTGTCCTCGCTGGGACTGACGAAATAAGCGTAAGGTGGGATACCAAGGACTGCGATCGCCTTGTAATCCCCAACGCCAATCAGGAGTTTGGGCCAACACCACCCAGGCCGGCTTCCCTAACGCTCCCGCCAAATGAGCCACGGCGGTATCCACGCTAATCACCAGATCGAGTTCCTGAATCATCGCCGCTGTATCCCAAAAGTCTCGCAACAGAGGGGCCAGATCAATCAGACGCGCCTCGGCGGCGATGGCCTCAGCTTCCTCAGTCTGAGGCGGTTTCTGCAAACTATAGAACTGAATCTGGGGTAACTCAAACCAACGTTGAAACTCAGCCAAGGAACAGGAGCGATCGCCATCTTTGCGATGAGTGGGACTCCCACGCCACACTAACCCCACTTTCTTATACCCGGTGGGGGCCTTGGGGAAGGGGGGACGACAATGGGGACTCAGATGGAGATAGGGAACCTTAGCCGGAATCGTCTCCGGCGTGGTTTGGCGTAAATAGGGCAGACTCATCAGTAAGGCGTGAGCATCCCAAGCCGGAATCGGATCGTCCGTCGAGAAGAGGCGATCGCAGCCGGGGAGTCCCTGAAACAGCCGCAGTAATGGCGGCCGGACACGCAACCAGACTCGCACCCCTTCAGCGGCTAACTCAGGCACATAGCGCACAAATTGAATCGCATCGCCAAAGCCTTGTTCAGCCAGTAACAGCAGGGTTTTACCCCGTAACGACTCCCCCTGCCAGATTAAGTCGCCGCGAGGAAAGGTTTGCCCTAAATCCCGGCGGGAGGGACGGGCTTCATAAGCGGCAAATCCCCGCTGAAAATCCCCCTGGAGCAAGCGTAATAGGGAGAGGGTACTGCGGGCCTCATGCCACTGGGGATCTCGCGCTAATACCGCCTCAAAACAGGCGATCGCCGCCTCAATTTCCCCTAAATCCCAATGGATATGCCCGAGGCTAAACCACCATTGGCTTCCTGAGTCATCTAACGCCAAGGCTTGCTGATAGGCGGCTTTGGCTGCGGGTAAACTGTCAATTTCTTGCCAAGTGCGTCCCAGATTGGCATATCCCGTGGCAAAACGAGGATATTGCTTCAGTAGGGTTTGATAATGGGCGATCGCCTGGGACCACTCTCCTTGCTGAAAGGCAATACCTGCCAGGAGATTTAACGCATCCAGACGCTGAGGCTGTTGAGCTAATAGGGTTTGGCAAATGGCAACGGCGCGATCGTACTGCCGCGCATCATAACAAGCCAACGCCATCTCAATGTCCATCATGCCGCCGTCCTCCCTTCACCGCTCAAGCCACCGTGATTGAGGAATCGCTCGATGAGGAATCCCCCCAGTTGCAGAAAAATTTAGCATTCTTTATATCCTTGCCCAAATCCTCTGCTCCCCAGTTTCAGCAAGTGGCGTAGCCAACCCACACTAGGCGTTCAGCTCAAGCATCTGCGTCTAGGGCGCTCTTTTGTTTTTGTAACTACTTAACATAAAAACTAACCATAAAACCTTAAAAAAGACTTTAAAAATCCTTGAAAGCTGCTGAACCCCATAAGAGTTTCGATTTAGACATTCTAAAAGTTTCTAACGTCACCAGAGACATTAAGTTTAATGTTGCAACCCTTTCCATCCCTAGACACATCCCCCATAATGCAAACAACGAGAGGACAAGCGATCGCCGCCACCGGTCTCAAACGAGTCACCTCAACTCCAGTGGCGATCGCCCACCTCAAACAGAACTCAGTCAGTACGAAAAGGAGAAAATCGGGTGAGATTAGCAGTATACGGAAAAGGCGGCATTGGTAAATCCACAACCAGTTGCAACATCTCAGTTGCCCTAGCCCGTCGCGGCAAAAAAGTCCTACAAATTGGCTGTGACCCCAAACACGATAGTACCTTCACCCTAACGGGCTATCTCATTCCCACCATCATCGACACCCTGCAAGAAAAAGACTTCCATTACGAAGACATCTGGCCCGAAGACGTAATTTATAAAGGCTACGGCGGCGTCGATTGCGTCGAAGCCGGTGGCCCCCCAGCCGGTGCAGGCTGTGGCGGTTACGTCGTCGGAGAAACCGTGAAACTGCTCAAAGAACTCAATGCCTTTGACGAGTATGACGTGATTCTCTTTGACGTACTCGGCGACGTGGTTTGTGGAGGCTTTGCTGCCCCCCTCAACTACGCCGACTATGCCCTGATTGTCACCGACAACGGCTTTGACGCTCTCTTTGCCGCCAACCGCATCGCCGCCTCTGTCCGGGAAAAAGCCCGCACCCACCCCCTACGTCTCGCCGGACTGATTGGCAACCGCACCTCCAAACGGGATCTCATCGATAAATACATCGAGACCGTGCCCATGCCCGTTTTGGAAATCCTACCCCTCATCGAGGACATCCGCGTCTCCCGAGTCAAGGGCAAAACGCTCTTTGAGATGACCGAAACTGACGCAGCCCTCAACTACGTCTGCGACTATTACCTCAACATTGCCGACCAAATCTTGGCCTTACCCGAAGGTGTCGTTCCCAAAGATGCCGCCGATCGCGACCTCTTCTCGCTTCTGTCCGACTTTTACCTCAATCCTCAGCAGCCCCCAGCTACCGTGGATGCTGAACCCGACCTGATGATGGTCTGAGGGAACTGAGCCAGACTCGCAACGCCAAACTCGTAACTGATGTCAGTCAGGGTTGTCGCGGCGATCGCCGCCAATCCTGGCGCGAATGTCAACGACTATTACAGCTTGCAGGGATGAAGCACCCCAGTTGTCAGCAAGCCTAGTATGATTCAGTACAGGCAATGCCTAATGCCGTTTCAAGACGGAGTACCTTCGACTGAGGCGGATAGACTAGAAATGAACAACGCAGCAACTCCGGGGATAAATAAAAACCATGGCATTTTTCGATAGCTTTACCAGCGCTCTCAAAGAGAAGTGGTTGCAGTATTACCAAGCCAACCGCGAATGGCTCAACCTGCACATGCAGGTGGCTGCCGTTAAAACCCCCGATGGAGGTCGTCGTCCTCCGTCTTACTTCATCATCGGTTCCCTCAACGGAATCGAACCGAAGCTGGCCCAACTGATGTTGCCCTTTTCTCGGCTCAATCCCGATCCCGATACCCTAATCGAAGTAATCGGCTTGAACTTTGACCCCGACATTGCTCTGGGGTTAGATCCCGAAACTGACCTTCCCTCCCAAGGATCTGCCCCTTCCGTCGAGGAGACTGAAGACGACCCTTTTGGTGAGTCGGAAACTGGGGATTTCACCGCTGCTGGCGTGGCGGCGAGTAGCCTAGTTTCCGACGACCCCCAACCCCCTGCGATCGCAGAAACTCCCGAACCAGTCGCTGAACCCGAACCCGAACCCGAACCCGAACCCGAACCCGAACCCGAAGTAGCGACCGATGCAGCCCTCGCCGGTGTAACCGCCGTTGCCCAAGACGATGAAGAGGATTTAAGTATCCTTGAGGATGACGAGACCGAGTCCCCTGAGGACACTCCAGAAGCGATGCTTCTCGACGACGGTGACTCAGAGGAATCTGAAGATTCTTCTGAAGACTCTAGCGAAGCCTCAACCCCTGAGAGTCCCGAGGCCGATGACGCTCTCGATCTCCTCGGGGAAGCCGAAGCTGACTCAGACCCTCAGGAGGCTGACGAAGAACTCGATCCCTTTGCCGGACTATCCGAAGAACCTGTTGATCTCGAAACCCCCATCGACGCAAGCAGCGATGTTAGCGACGATGAGGCGTCAGACGATGATATGGACTTGTCCGCCTTCGCCGATGACGAGGCGGCTGAGGACTCCTCCAATGCAGTTAGCGATGACATGGATCTCGATGTCTTCGCCGACGACGACTCCGACTCCGACGATGACGCAGACGCAGACGCAGACGCAGCCGATAGCGATGATATTGACCTATCCGCCTTTGCTGAGGATGAGTCGGACGCAGATGAGATGGATCTCGACGCTTTCGCCAGTGATGACGATAGCGATGGTTCTGACGACATGGATCTCGACGCTTTCGCCAGTGACGACGATTCTGCCTCCGATGATGATGTCGATCTCGCCGCCTTAGCCGACGAAGGTGACGATGACATGGATTTATCGGCCTTCGGCGATGACGATTCTGCCACCGATGACGGCGACGATGGACTCGACCTCGGGGCCTTCGGCGGTGATGAAGACTCGGACAGCGATGACGATGACATGGATTTATCGGCCTTCGGCGATGACGATTCTGCCACCGATGACGGCGACGATGGACTCGACCTCGGGGCCTTCGGTGATGACGAGGACTCGGACAGCGATGACGATGACATGGATTTATCGGCCTTCGGCGATGACGATTCTGCCGCCGATGACGGCGACGATGGACTCGACCTCGGGGCCTTCGGTGATGACGAGGACTCGGACAGCGATGACGATGATAATGACTTCGATCTAGCTGCCTTTGGTGGCGATGATGAGGACTCCGGTTTAGGAGATCTCGGCGAGGATGACGAACTCGACGAAGCGGCGTTTGGGGCGTTGATGGAAGATGACGACGATGAGGAAGATCCCGAAATCTCCAACTTGTTGTCAGATCTCGAATAACACAACTGACCACCCCTGATATTAGGAGAACTGTTCCATGACTGTTGCTACACAAGCCAATGCACAACCTAATGCACTTAATTTTGAGTGCGAAACGGGCAACTATCACACCTTTTGCCCGATTAGCTGTGTAGCTTGGCTCTATCAGAAAATTGAAGATAGCTTTTTTCTGGTGATTGGCACAAAAACTTGTGGCTATTTTCTGCAAAATGCCATGGGGGTGATGATTTTTGCCGAGCCACGTTATGCCATGGCGGAACTTGAAGAAGGGGATGTTTCGGCTCAATTGAATGATTACGAAGAGTTGAAACGGTTGTGCCAACAAATTAAGCGCGATCGCAACCCCAGTGTCATTGTTTGGATTGGCACCTGCACCACGGAAATCATCAAGATGGACTTGGAAGGACTAGCCCCCAAACTTGAAGCCGAAATTGGCATTCCCATCGTCACCGCTCGGGCTAATGGGTTGGACTATGCCTTCACCCAAGGGGAAGACACGGTGTTAGCAGCCATGGCACAACGCTGTCCAAGTCAGCGGGTTGAGTCAGAAAAAACTGAACGCAATGCCATCAAACGTCTACTCGATTTCGGTCGCAAGGATGAGGAGGAGACGACAACATCGGAGTATGTTGACCATCCTCCTCTAACCTTGTTTGGATCTCTTCCAGACCCAGTGGTGACTCAGTTGAGTCTGGAATTGAAAAAACAGGGGATTCAAGTTTCGGGAATGTTGCCGGCGAAACGCTATACGGAACTGCCCCCACTGGTCGAGGGAGACTATGTGTGTGGCGTCAATCCCTTTCTCAGTCGCACCGCCACCACCCTCATGCGTCGTCGCAAATGCAAACTCATTGGTGCACCATTCCCCATCGGTCCTGATGGAACTCGGGCCTGGGTTGAGAAAATTTGCTCGGTCTTCGGCATTGAACCGAAGGGCCTCGAAGAACGGGAGCAAAAAATCTGGGAAAGTGTCGAGGAGTATGTGGCACTGTTACGGGGAAAATCGGTCTTCTTTATGGGAGATAATTTGCTCGAAATCTCCTTGGCTCGCTTTTTGACTCGTTGTGGGATGACGGTTCAAGAGATTGGTATTCCTTATATGGATAAACGCTATCAAAAGGCGGAATTGGATTTTTTGGCGAAAACCTGTGATGATATGGGTGTTCCCTATCCGACGATTGTGGAGAAACCAGATAACTACAATCAACTGCAACGGATTAAGGAGTCGAATCCTGATTTAGTGATTACGGGAATGGCTCATGCCAATCCCTTAGAGGCCCGTGGAATTAGTACGAAGTGGTCCGTTGAGTTTACCTTTGCTCAGATTCACGGTTTCGCCAATACTCGCGATTTATTGGAGTTAGCCACCCGTCCGCTACGTCGCAATGACAATCTCAAGCATTTGGGTTGGGACAAGTTAGTCCAGGAAGACGCTCAGGTTTAAGGTTGTGATGAGACAGTGACTCGCCTATTGTTTTGACGAGTCACGAGTCCCATTTCCCCGAGGGCGGTCCCGCATGGGGTCGTCCTCTTGCCTCTTGCCGCTTGCCTTCCCCTCCTGGGAGGGGCAGGGGTGGGTTATGCCTCTTGCCTCTTGCCTCTTGCCTTCCCCTCCTGGGAGGGGCAGGGGTGGGTTATGCCTCTTGCCTCTTGCCTTCTTTCCCCCTGTTCCCTGTTCCCTGTTCCCCGTTCCCCGTTCCCTGTTCCCTGTTCCCTGTTCCCCATTCCCTGTTCCCTGTTCCCCGTTCCCTGTTCCCTCCTCCCTCCTTTACAAATGTTTGATTTTTGTTGTTAAAGTCTAAATCAGGAGTTGCGATCGCTCAATTTTTGGTTTATATTAAGTGTCTTAGAACCCCAATTTTACCCCTGAGAACTTTGCGATCGCATCCCTAGCGCAGCGTGAGCGCAATCTGAAATCTACCTCCCTTGTACTTGTCAATAAACTTTAAAAAAAATTAACTCAACATGGCACAGGATCGCAACCGAACGGCTGTAATCACGGGCGCGTCTTCCGGCGTCGGACTCTACACAGCAAAAGCCCTGACCTCTCGGGATGACTGGCATGTCGTCATGGCTTGTCGTAATCTCGAAAAAGCCGAAGCCGCCGCCAAAGAGGTGGGACTTCCTGAAGGAAGTTACACCATTATGCACATTGACCTCGGCTCTCTGGCCAGTGTGCGTCAGTTTGTAACCAACTTCCGCAGTCTCAATCGTCCCCTGGATGCGTTAGTCTGTAATGCGGCGATTTATATGCCCTTAATCAAAGAACCACTGCGATCGCCCGAGGGGTACGAACTGACCATGACCACCAACCATCTCGGTCACTTCCTCCTCTGTAACGTCATGATCGAGGACATGAAGCGATCGACCTACGAAGACCGACGCATGGTGATTCTGGGAACCGTCACCCATAACCCCGACGAACTCGGCGGTAAAATTCCCCCACGTCCCGATTTGGGCAACTTTGAGGGCTTTGAAAAAGGCTTTACCGGTCCCGTCACCATGGCCGACGGGAAAGACTTTGAACCGGTGAAAGCCTACAAAGACAGCAAAGTCTGTAACGTACTAACCATGCGGGAACTACATCGCCGCTATCACGAGGAAACCGGTATCACCTTCACCTCCCTCTATCCCGGTTGCGTGGCCGATACGCCCTTGTTCCGCAACCATTATCCCCTCTTCCAGAAAATCTTTCCCATCTTCCAAAAATACATCACCAAAGGCTATGTTTCCCAGGAACTCTCCGGGGAACGGGTGGCCGCTGTGGTGGCTGACCCCGAATATCGCCAATCCGGGGCCTACTGGAGTTGGGGAAACCGCCAGAAGAAAGACCGCAAATCCTTTGTTCAGAAAGTCTCTCCCCAAGCGCGAGATGACGAACGAGGTGAGCGGATGTGGGATTTAAGTCTGAAATTGGTGGGACTGGCTTAGCTTCATCGTTCACCAATATCGTAGCCTAACCGAAAGACCGAGGAACAGATCATGTCCTCGGTCTTTTGGCTTATCGGCGATCGCCGTTTTTATTCTTCTTCGGTCTTGCCTTTATTGTTGTCATCGCCATTGTTGTCATCCTCAGCATTCTCTGGAGAATTACCATTTTTACCGATACTATTGGACGACACCATCGCCCCCATCGCTAACTCTTGACGGACTTTTTCCTCAATGGTTTTAGCAAATTCAGGGTTTTCCAACAGATATTTGACCGAGTTATCTCGTCCCTGACCAATGTTGTCCCCATCATAGCTATACCAGGCACCACGGCGCTTAATAATCCCCGTTTCTTCGGCGAGATCCAACAAACATCCCACCTGGGAAATACCCTGACCAAAGAGAATATCAAACTCAGCAATACGGAACGGCGGCGCAATTTTATTTTTAGCGACTTTGACCTTGGCCCGAATCCCATATTCATCAGACCCTTTTTTCAAGGTTTGGATGCGGCGAATATCCAGACGCACCGAACAGTAGAACTTGAGGGCATTCCCGCCGGTGGTGGTTTCGGGGCTACCGTAACTAATGCCGATTTTTTGCCGTAACTGGTTGAGGAAAATGACCGTACAGCCGGATTTCCCGATATTCCCGGTAATTTTTCGCAGGGCCTGACTCATCAGCCGCGCCTGTAGGCCCACATGGATATCTCCCATATCCCCTTCAATCTCGGCGCGGGGAACCAACGCCGCCACAGAGTCGATGACCACTAAATCCACCGCAACCGATCGCACCAGTTGGTCAACAATCTCTAACCCCATTTCGCCGGTGTCCGGTTGCGAAACGAGGAGATTTTCAATATCAACCCCTAAGGCGGCGGCGTAGGTGGGGTCTAGGGCGTGTTCAGCATCGACGAAGGCGGCAATTCCACCGGCTTTCTGGGTTTCGGCGATCGCATGGAGGGCAACCGTCGTCTTACCGGAACTCTCAGGCCCGTAGATTTCAATGACCCGCCCTTTGGGGAGTCCACCGCCGAGGGCCAAGTCGAGGGTTAAGGCACCACTGGGAATCGTCTCAACGCGCATCCGCGTCGAATCGCCTAACCGTAGAATCGCCCCTTTACCAAAGGAGCGCTCAATCTGGTTAAGCACCATGTCTAACGCTTTCTGCTTTTCGGAGTTCTGAGTGATAGGAGTCGCCATACTTGCCTCAATGTTCGATGAATTGACCAATTGACCCGTTTTCGGGCCAGGAAGGAACCGTCAACGGGGACGGTTCGAGAGTAGAACCTGTAGCGTTGCTGGAGAACGACAAGATATAAGAGCGGATCTGAAAATTGGGATCGTCGGGATTTGCAGCAGATACATCATTCTAATACAGAATCCCCACGGGGAGGCTCACCCCGAACGGGTCTGTGGCTGCATGGGCGACAAAGCTCTACACTGGAAGATTGAGGACACTAACGTCGCCCAGATGGGGGGCCAACTCACTCTATGCACGCTGCTGATTCCCTGATTCCCGAAGGACATTTGACCGTTGCCGGAGTCACTGACTATATTCAATCTCTCCTTGAAGGGGACCCCCAGTTACGGCCCGTTTGGGTGGTGGGGGAGGTGTCGAGTTGTAACGGTCATGGGTCGGGTCTGTTTTTTACTCTACGCGATCGCGAGGATGATTCGATTCTCTCGGGGGTCATCTGGAAAAGTCAAGTGAGTCGGCTGTCAACGGTTCCCAAGGTGGGAGAGTTGGTGCTGGTTGGCGGAAACGTGCGCCTGTTCCGTAAACAGGGCAAATATCAGTTGTACCCATTTCAGGTGTTGGCCCTCGGCGCGGGGATGCAGGCGTTGCAGTATCAACAACTGCGTGACCGCCTCATGGCTGAGGGATTGTTTGACCCCAGACGCAAGCGATCGCTCCCCGACCATCCCCAGACTATCGCTGTGGTAACCTCTCCTCAAGCGGCAGCCTGGGGAGATATCCAAAGTACCCTAGGCCAGCGTTATCCGGGGATTCGGGTATTACTGTCTCCGACGGGGGTTCAGGGCGATCGCGCGGCGGCCAGTATTGAACGGGCGATGGCGCGGGTGGTGGCTGATGGCCGGGCCGAGTTGGTGATTCTCGCTCGTGGCGGCGGTTCGGCGGAAGATTTAGCGGTGTTTAACGATGAGCGGGTGGTGCGGGCCGTGGCCCTGTGTCCCTATCCCGTCATTACCGGAATTGGCCATCAGCGGGATGAATCTCTAGCGGACTTAGCGGCTGATTTTGTTGCTGAAACTCCTACAGCGGCGGCGAAACAGGCGGTTCCTGACCTTGAGAGTCTCATCGAGGCCCATCGCCATCGCCAGCAACGCTTAGAAGAGGTGATGCTGACCTATCTCGGGGGGGTGCGATCGCATCTGCATCAGTTACGTCAGCGCCTCGATATTGCCCCGATTCAGCGTCAACTCAACCAAGAACAGCAACAACTTCAACAACTCAAACAGCGCCTGATTCACGCCAGCCAGCAACGCTTACAACAGGCCCAACAACGACATCAGTTTCTGCGCGATCGCCTCACCACCATCAACCCGCAAATCGTCTTAGATCGCGGCTATGCGGTGGTTCGTAACGCTCAGGGGGAGATTGTCCGCACGGCCGAAGATCTAAAACCCGGACGTGTGTTGTCCGTGAAACTGGCCCAAGGATGGGTTAAGGTAAAAATCACCTCCACCGGAAGCGAGGGACCCGCTCCCTTCAGCCAATCTTAATCTCCAATTCTCTAGTCTCCCGTCAATTTCCCATGACTCACCCTTGGAACTACGAAGCCACCGTCGAAGAAATCGAGAGCATCATTCAGAAAATCGAATCGGGACAACTCGACTTAGAAGATGTCTTCGATAAATTTGCGATCGCCGCCGAGCATCTCCAAGACTGTGAGCAATTTCTCGGACAAAAGCAGCAGCAACTCGACCTACTCATTGAAACCCTGAGTGACCAGTAAGGGAGTATGTTCACGGATAGCTCCCATGAAAAAGGCTTAAATAGCTGGTCTCATCCCCATTTAGGTCTCATTCAGGCGGTGAACTACTCCGTTTATTCTCAATTCTATCAACAGTCTTTAACCCTTCGCGACCAAGTTTTACGACAACCTTTGGGCTTATCCATTGGGGAAGAAAATTTAGAAAGTGAAACCCATCAGGGTCATTTTGGCATCATTCAACTTTCACAAAAACGTAACCCATTCCTCGCTTGTGTGGTGATTGTTCCTAAAACCCAAGACAGGGTAAAACTGCGACAAATGGCGGTTCTCCCCGAGGTTCAAAAACAAGGATTAGGACGATTTTTAATTGAAGAAGTTGAAGAGTATTTAAGGCAGTATCATGTCAGAATCATCAATTTGGCGGCGAGAGTTTCAGCCCTTCAATTCTACGAAAAACTGGGGTATCAGCCCATCAGTTCTGAGTTTATCGAGGTTGGCATCCCTCATCAAACCTTAGAAAAAAGACTAAACTAGACAAGAAGATCCCAGACTTTGTAGATACCCTCTAAACAAATTACCATCAGAGCAGCGAGGTATGGGCATTGTTGAACTGCTTCATCATCAACAGAGTAGGCATTTAAAAGTTTTGAGCCAGATATTCAAATACTCTTCAGCCGCTTGTAGTTTAACTCCTGTATTATGGGTGTCATACCGCAACTACATAAATTATGCCAGAACTAGCATCATCGAAATGATGAATTCGATTATGGATATTCTTGCTTAAGAATTAGCCTGATTTGGGCATCCAGTGTAGGGATTTTATAGATGACAACATCCCAAACGATGTCATAGTCAACACCAAAGTAGTTGTGAATCAAGCGATCGCGCATCCCAGCCATAGCCCGCCATTCAATGGCATCGTATTTTCGACGCAACTCATCTGGCAACTGTTTAACAGCTTCGCCAATTACTTCAATACTACGAACGTAGGCACGCTTGAGCGTTTCATCTTGAACGAATCTTGTCTTACCTAAACTCGCAGAACTCGTCATGATGTAGGTCGTTTCATCAAGAATGTGCTGTAAATATTCGCGAGCCGACGGAGACATACTCGACCTCATCTAAAATACGCGGACCAATGTAAGGACTCAATGATTCTAAAGTGACAAGGTCAACGGATCTACCAAAAAGATCTTCTAGAAAAAAGGATAGGTGTATGAAGTTATCAAACGTTTTCTGGTCTGGCTCAAAGGCAACCAAAATATCAACATCACTTTGAGCGTGAATTTCGGTATCACGGGCAAACGAGCCGAAAACACCGCAACGTCTCACGCCAAAGCGTTGTAACTCCTGATGATAGTCCTGGAGCAGAGTTAGCACTTGGGCTTTTGTTTGTACAGGCATCGCTTGCATAGGCTACTCATTTGATGCTGAGTCTATTAGAGCATAATGTAAAATGAGAGGGGTAGCCAAGAAGTGAGCCATGAGTGTTATTGTCTCTGACGAAATTTTAACTGCCACTCACATGACTGAGGCTGAAATGCGTCAGGAAATTGCGGTGATGCTCTTTCAACAAGAAAAGCTGACCCTTGCTCAAGCCAGTCGCTTTGCCCAAATGCACCGTGTCGCCTTTCAACACCTCCTCGCTAGTCGCCACATCCCCGTACATTATGGAGTAGAGGATTTTGAGCAGGATATTCAAACCTTGCGGGAGATGGGTCGATATGGCAAGATTGCAGAGGGCTGCTGAGACGATTGGGTAGGTTCAGTGTGATTTGCATTGACTCTTGCTCTCGCGTACTCCCTTTTAATTTTAGATCTAGAGATCTCAACCCCGTCCTCGTCGTGCGATCGCGGAGCGTGTGGGAACCACAATCGCCTGCAAGAGAGCCACCAACAGACTAAACCCAATTCCCACCAGTAAACTCCACCAAAACGCCGGAGCGGTGATGATATCTCGGGGTTTTGGCGGTTGCTGGGGGTGAGTGGTGGCCACCGCCACGGCGATCGCCCCCGTCGCCAACCCCACACCGGCAATTCCCACCGTTTGATTCAACGCGCGATCGCCTCGGGTTTGCTCAATCTGAATCACCCCTTCAATGTTGCGGATCAGATTATCCAGGAGGGTTAGGCCCGTTTCGAGGTTGTCGCGATCGAACTGGATTTGCTCAATGTCGCGATCGGGGTTCCAGTTGCAATGTTCCGTCCGCTGGAGTTCTAACCCTAACTGGCGTTGGCGTTGTTCGTAGTTCTTGGCGTTGATGGCGATCGCGTGTTGTTGTGCATCTAGCAAGACCAGTTTCTCGCCATAATCCGAGCGATCGCTCAGACACTGCGTTAAGTGATCCTGAAGTTCTGCCAGGCTAAAGGTTTTAGATTTCAGGCGCTGGTGTAAGTCCTGATATCGACCTTTCACCGCTGCATAGTTTGCCTTGAGTTCCGCTTTGAGTTGTCGGCTGTTCCACTTGGCCCACCTCACTTTATTACGAAAGCCAAACCAGCGAATGAGGTTGAAGAAGGAGAGGGGCGATCGTACGTTCGTCTAATACGGAATCCGCACACCATAGATGCTTATTAACGCGATCACCCAAAATCGACTCAAGTCTTTGAGTATAAAGACTTTACGACGAAGGGCACAATTTAAAACTGAATTCTGTAAAAGACAAGCTCAGCAGGTGTCAGCCAAGCGAGAGGAAAGCGTAGATATGGGCTACAGCGACTTGTTAGATATTTCTTTAATCTGGGTATGTAACTCGACCATTCTTGTCGATGTTTAGCAATTTTTTACTTTGAAGTTGAGTAACAATTCTTTCTTTATCATTATCTGAAATGCCACCTTTGAATTGAAAAATTGCACCAATAAAGTTTAGTAGTTTTGCTTTCTTTCTGGGCTTGGATTTTAATAACCGCTCCGCAACATACTCGATTTCATCTAAATTACTTTGAATGAATTCTCTATTGTCTGGATTTTTCCTTTCTTCTTCTTTTCTTGCAACTTGGATGAGAAGTTGCGCCAGTCTAAATTTATCTCGATAAGAAAGTCTTCCGCATAGAGCTACTAATTCTTCGTACTCCACGTTTCACCTCTATTTTTTGAGTAACCTGTTACAAGTCTAGCACTATATAGCTATAAAAATTGAAAATGCGTTTTAGTAATTAATAAAATACCAAATGGCACCGATTTAATTCTCCAAACACTTCAAAAAATATAGGTTCTTTCGCACTACACTAGCCTATTGATTTAGGCGTCTAGTGACAGCGCGTCTAGTGACAGCCTAAGTTTTTTAGAAATGTGTAGCGCTTAAGACTGCTGATGTAGATTAAATACTATACTCATGATGATGTCAAGAGTAGATAAGCAATTAGTATGTGAATACCAAAATTTTATCAATTTAACTAATCCTCTTGACTCCTGAAGACCTTAAATCTTTAGGATTGAAGCCAACTTCGCAAAATGTTGATTACAACTGGAGCAAAGGGTTCCAGTATCCCATCTTGAGGTTGTCCAAGGTCACTAATTAGCATTCCCAAGAGTTCTTCATCCTCAAGTCCTTCATCGGGGTTTACGCCGTTTGTCCACAACAATACATCAGACAATTGTTTCCGTTTTCCAATAAGGGCTTTGTTATGTCTCTCGTGATCTCCTAAATTTAACACTTGAATTGCTGTGGTTGCTCGCTCACTTAATCCCTCGACTCGTCCACTCAGTTTAAATCGAAGCTCTGTTTCACATTCTGACATGAGAGGGGTTAACGGGAGGTGGTGGGACTTATGAGCGTCACCACATTGATTAGATGTGTTGCAACTGGCGACAATGTTGGCAAAGTCAAGGGTGCGTTTAGGATTGATTTTTTGAGCTTCTATATGCTCATTGTGACAAGTATAAACATCTCGGATTCGCTGGCAACAATAGGCACAAAGATAGTATTGCTCTTTTAAGGCTTGCTCTCGAATCGCTTGACGAATTTCTGGATCTAAATCCATATAAGAGTCTTGAGGATGTTTGCGTTTCCAGTTTGCTAGGCTAGTCGGTTCAGCCCCTTTATGAATGGCTCGCATGACGTAATTCTTGTTTACGAAGCAATAGTCTTGCCTTAACCAGTTCAAGATTATTTTGATTGGTTGGCTCGGCAGTTAATTCTGTGAGTAATTGATGGGCTTGGCTTAGATTAGAGTCTTGGATCGCATCTAGTAGATCGCTGAGTTTCGCGTCAAATTCTGGGTCGCGAATGCTGGTATCCATAACATCCAATAAAACCGTATTAACATCTTGCCCATATTGGGATGGCAACTCTTGAATTTCACCATTTGTTAAAGTATAAACCAAGATATTTTTACAATCACTGATTACCAAGGGGGAATGAGTGGTTAGGATGAATTGACAATTGGGAAAGGTTTCAAGGAGGCGATCGCACAAGCTACGTTGCCAAGAGGGATGTAAATGTAAATCGACTTCATCAATCAAGACAATACCATCACCTGTCAACGGGTTCTCTAAGGCAGGATTCAGCATCGCTAGACGGCGAGCAATATCTCCGACTAACGCCATTAACGATTTTTCGCCTTGAGACAGTTGAGCCACGTTCAACGTCTCGCCATTTTTATCAACTGCCATATACAGGCGGGGTTGACGACGAACTCTTAGGTTATCCAGATGGGGCATGAAGCGGCGAATCGCTGTACGAACTGCGGTTAATTGACGGTCTTTAGTTGAAGCCTTGAGTTCATTTAACAACTGCCATACATCTTGATTAGTTTCAGCGAGTGGCTTTAGTTGATGTAGTACATCTTCAGAGATACCGGATTCATTTTCGGCATCTTCTCGCTCACGAAACCACTCAAAAAAGCGACGAAAGTCAACTCCCTGACTGAGAGAGTTATCGTAACCATCTAGTTGTAAAAATGTGTGTTTAGTTCTAATTTTTAGCGGAATATCAAGGACAACTCGCTCAACAGGATAGAAGACAATTAGGGGTAGGCTTACCTGATCATTTTGGCTTAAGGCATTGCGGTAATAGCTGGCTAAGCAGGTGCAATCTGTCAGTTGACTGGTCGATTCAGCCTTACGTCCTTTTCTGGCTTTGGCTATCCTCCAGTGGAAGTCATTGTCTGTTGCGGTATCATCAGGGTAGGCTGATGCTTGCAAGGAATCACAAATTTTTACGTCAATGGTGGCGCTATTCGTGCCATTCAGGATATCAGTTTCTGCGATATGGCTGCCATGTCCTTTTTCTGTACTTAGACGGGCAATAAACCAACTCAGTGAGACGGTTAGTGCTTTCAAGATAGACGTTTTCCCAGTTCCATTGTTGCCGACAAAGACAGTGATGTTACTGGGGTTTTGCGGTGTTGGCGCTAAAGACAACTCCAGATGTTTAAAGAGTGCAAAATTTCTTAGGGCAATTGATTTAATTTCCATCGTAGTCCAATCTAGTTTTCTATACCTTTAAATAAAGGCAGAATTAGAGAAGGTAGAGGTGCGATCGCATCTTGGTGGGGGGTGTTCTTCCCTCCTGGATTGGTTGCATTGGGGACACCATTGTAGGGGAACCCACCCCCAGCCCCTCCCAGGAGGGGATTTTTTGCCCCTACGATTCGTCGGGAAATACCGTAAAAATATCAATTCCTAATTTGTCCTGAATCAGAGATTGTGCCTGATTGGGATCTTGATAAATCAACTCTAACAATTCCCGAGCCGTTAACCCTATTTCTTGCGCGTAAAAACCAACCTCAGACATAATTCGCGCTTCCGATTGACGTAAATACATACTTAAACAGTGACGAGCTTGAGTTGAGTTGTCCCGTTGGGTGCGGAAAAACGCTAAGGCATTGAGAAGCCGGTCTTCATAGGGCGCTAATGGCTTTAAGTCTAACGATTTAGGATGTTTAGAAGTCATAATTCTCGGTTATCCAAAAAAGTAGATGTACTGAAATCATCTAACCCGAAAAACAACAGTGAGAGATAATCTCAACGACGGATCTTCACAAGACCCTCTATAATGAAACCACGATATCCAAGCAGCAGCGCAACAGAGGTCAATGGCATTGTCTCGCCAACACTCGAAACATCCCAGGACTCAATGGGCGATGGGCTTTGGGATATTCCTACTGGGGCTAATGGTGGCGATCGCCATCCAACGCGGGCAAAACCAGAACTCTCTCGATTCCCCCTCACCACTCCCTCAAGACCTTGAACCGCCTCAACTCGACGGCGATCGCCTCCCCAACCCGTCCGTCAATCCGCCACGGGACGATTCTGCCTCCGATCTAGACTTCGAGCAAACTAACTTCATCGTTCGCGCGGTCCGTCGAGTCGAAGCCTCAGTGGTACGCATTGAACCTCAACGCCTCTATTCCGAGGAAAATTCGCGGGCCTTAGACCCCTTAGATCCGACTCCCTATCCTCCCTATTCCCAAAGCGCAGGAACCGGATTTATCATTGATGACCAAGGCCATCTTCTCACCAATGCCCATGTCGTCGGCAATGCTGACCAAGTACGAGTCGTCTTGCAAAATGGCCGCAGCCTCCGGGGAACCGTCCTCGGACGAGATCCCATCACCGATGTGGCGGTGGTTAAACTCGATGATGTGAGCCTGGCCCCAGTTCCCATCGGCGACTCCGATGACCTCAAACCCGGTGAATGGGCGATCGCCATCGGCAACCCCCTCGGCTTAGATAGTACCGTCACCATGGGCATTATCAGCGCCACAGAACGCAGCAGCCGCGAGATTGGCGTTCCTGAGCGTCGGGTGGGGTTCATTCAAACCGACGCCGCCATCAATCCCGGTAACTCCGGCGGCCCACTCCTCAACGCCTCTGGGGCCGCCATTGGCATGAATACTGCCATCCTCGATGGTGCGCAAGGCTTGGGCTTCGCCATCCCCATTAAAACGGCCCTGCGAGTCGGACAGCAAATTATCGCCAACGGTGTCGCACAACATTCCTATCTCGGGGTGCGCCTGAGAACCCTCGATGCTGAACTTCAGGGACAATTGGCACAACAAGAGAATCCTCCCAAAATTACCGCGACTCAAGGGGTCTTGATTGTCGCTGTGGTCGCCAACTCCCCCGCCGAAGCCGCTGGCCTGCAACTCGGCGATGTCATCCTGGCCATTGACGATGTCCCAGTGATGAATTTTGAACGGGTGCAGCGTATCGTGGAAGACACGGCGATCGGAGACAGTCTTGAACTCAAACTGGCACGGGGAGATGAGCAACTCACCCTAGAGGTTCGCCCCGGCCCACTTCCGGCCGACTAACCTCAGTCCTCACCGTTTCCCAGTGGCCTGATGATTCCAGTGGCCTGATGATTTGGGTATTTGCCGCTGATCCGTCACGATGGGATTATCGGCGATCGCCATCAACCCCATGATGGCCTCTAGCCCAACAACCGCTCTGCACTCATTCATCCGATAGAATCATGACCAATCGTCTTGCGAGCAGTCAAAGTCTGTATCTTCGTAAACACGCCGAGAATCCCATCGATTGGTGGTACTGGTGTGATGAAGCCATCGAACTGGCCCGTCAGGAGAATAAACCCATCTTTCTGTCTGTGGGCTATTCCAGTTGTCACTGGTGTACGGTCATGGAAGGAGAAGCCTTCTGCGATCCCGAGATTGCCGAGTATCTCAACAGCCAGTTTGTTGCTATTAAAGTCGATCGCGAGGAACGGCCCGATATCGATAGTCTCTATATGCAGGCCTTGCAACTGATGTCGGGACAAGGAGGCTGGCCCCTCAACGTCTTTCTCCTCCCCGATAGCCTCGTTCCCTTCTATGGTGGAACCTATTTCCCCGCAGAACCCCGTTATGGTCGTCCCAGCTTCCTACAAGTGTTGACCCAGTTGCGGGCCTACTATGACAACGAAAAAGAAAAACTCGACAACATTAGTCACGATATGCTGACGGCCCTGGAACAGGCCGCCGAGATTCCGCCGCAACTCAAGGCCATGGGCCAGTCCTCTCTCTTAGATGATGACCTCTTGCAACGGGGGCTAGAAGCCAGCATTCGCATCCTCGAACCGGAGGGAGCGCCCTGTTTTCCCATGATGCCCTATGCCCAAACCGCGCTACGGGGAACTCGTTTTGAGTTAGATAAGGATTTTGTGGCTCAGCCTCGCTGTGAAAAACGGGGCTTTGATTTGGTTCTCGGGGGGATTTTCGATCAGGTAGCGGGAGGATTCCACCGCTATACTGTCGATGCAACTTGGACGGTGCCCCATTTTGAAAAGATGCTCTATGATAATGGGCAAATTTTAGAGTATCTCTCTAATCTCTGGTGTTTGGGATGTCAGGATGCGGCTATTGAACGGGCGGTGCGCCTAACGGTATCCTGGCTCAAACGGGAGATGATGGCCCCCGAAGGCTATTTTTACGCGGCTCAAGATGCGGATAATTTCAGCACTCCTGAAGATGCTGAACCCGAGGAAGGGGCGTTTTATGTTTGGTCGGCCGCTGAGTTACGGGAGAGTCTCAGTGATGAGGAGTATCAGGCCTTAGAGGAGGCGTTTTATATTTCTGAAGCCGGGAATTTTGAGGGCAAGATTGTCTTACAGCGTCGTCATAGGGGGTCCTTGACTGCGATCGCCGAACAAGCCCTACAACGCCTATTTAGCCGACGCTACGGGGCTGAGGCCACTCCCGAAACGCCCATGGCCCCGGCGCGGAATAATCATGAGGCCAAAACCCGAGTCTGGCCGGGGCGCATCCCGCCAGTCACGGATACGAAGGGGATTGTGGCTTGGAATAGTTTGGTGATTTCTGGGTTGGCCCGGGCCTCGGTGGCCTTTGAGATGCCGGACTATTTGGCCATGGCCCGTCGCACGGCGGATTTTATTCTCGATCATCAATGGATTGAGGGTCGCTTCTATCGCCTCAATTATGATGGCACGCCCTCGGTTTTGGCTCAATCGGAAGATTATGCCCTATTTGTGAAGGCGCTCTTGGATCTAGTCGAAGCTGGGGCTGAGGATTATCTCGATGCGGCCATCAATGTGCAGGCGGAGTTTGATGAGCATCTCTGGAGTGATGAGTTGGGCGGCTATTATAATGCGGCTCAAGATACCCCTGGTGGGGCGATCGTCCGGGAACGGTCCTATACGGATAATGCCACGCCGGGCGCTAATGGGGTGGCGGTGTGTAATTTGCTGCGGTTGTCCCTTTATAGTGAGGAATTGCTCTATTTAGAGCGGGCTGAAGCGGTGTTAACGGCATTTTTGCCCATTTTGGAGAAGATGCCCCAAGCTTGCCCAAGTTTGTTTGCTGGACTCGATTGGTTTCAGAATGCGACCTTGGTGCGGACGACGGCGGCTGAGTTTGAGCTGTTGAAACGGCGGTATCTGCCGGCTACGGTGTTTAAGGTGGTCAGCCAACTCCCAGAAGGAGCGCTGGGGTTAGTCTGTCAGGGGTTGAGTTGTTTACCGCCGGCGGGCGATCGCAGCACCCTCCTCGAACAACTCCAACGGAGTCAAACCCGCACGGGAATTGGTTAATCTCAGTCGCCTCTCCACAGGGTCTATCTCAACACGGTTGGCAAATGCTAAGGCTAAGATTGAGGCGTTTGATGTTCATCAGAGATAACCGGCTGGTGTCGGTTCATTGCTGTCACCGGTTCGCTCATCATGATGGATGATTGATTTCAACTCACGAGAGGTTCCCGATTTGCTAACGACAGACCTGAAACCAATCGTTAAGGTGGAATGTGAGATAGTTGATCTAACTCGGCCGTCTGGCCAATGGCTCTAATGATTTGCGATCTATAGATTGGCGATCATTCGTGATATCCATTGTGATATCCATTGTGATATCCATTGTGATATCCATTGTGATATCCATTGGCCAGTGGAACCGGGTTTCGCAACTGCGATCGCCATTCCCCGTGGCTTCTGGTCATCCTCGCCCTGTCCGGTGTTGGCTGCGCTAGTGAGCTTGGTTTTAATTCTGCATATTCATTATTTGACAGACATTATAGTACGTCAGTTAAACCCAAAACAATTGCTGTTACAGTTTTCTGTTACAGCAGATTGTCCTGATTTAACTGTCTCGCTTTAAGCTGTTGCCGATGAATTAGCAGGATTGTTGATGGATGTATCTCCGCTATTAGGAGGGTTTATGAGTTCCTCTTCTCGTCCAAATTCCGATTTTAATGATACGATGCCGTCTCCACTTCATCCTCCCAATCCAGAAGACCCTAAAGAGTCCGTCTCTGACGCTCCTCGTGAATCGGGAGCGGATGCTTTGTTACGCCCAAAACCCCCAGTTCCTCCACCAGTTGAGCCGTCGCCAACTCCCGAAACCGTCGCCTCTGAGCCTGAACCTGAGTCTGAAGCGCCGAAACGCCCAGTTCCCATTCCTCCCCCGAGTGAACCCCGACAATATCGAGCCATTGGTGTAGTTCGTGGCCGCTATATGCCCTCTGAAGAGCAAATGACTCAGGGAGCGCTTCATACGAGTGATGACACCCTTGTTGAGGCGGTGTTATTGGGACGAGTCATGAGTTTGGTTAAAAACCATATTGACTTGAACCAAGAGCATCTTTGGGTGGTGTATCCCCGAACGGGCCAGCGCGATGGAAATCTTCATCTCCAAATTGTTGGGGTTTGGGAACCCGAAAACCTGACTCAAGAGGATACGGATTCTGAACTTCCTCCCCTGTCGTCTGAGGAGGTTCATGAGGGCTATTTCTCGGTTCGCGGTGAGGTCGTCTTTTATTCGGAGGAAGAGGCCCGCGTGATTGTGAAAATTCGTCAAGGCCCCCGTAAGGCGGGACAACCACCCAAGTTCTTCAAGATTGCCCTGAAAGGGACGGTTTCGGGACGGGTGTTACGCCATTTTTGGTCGTTTGAGGTCGAGCGTCGCGGCCAAGATTTGCTCATTCTGACGGGAGATAATATGGGGGTGATGCCTCCTAAACGTCAGTCTCGCTCGAAGTCTCCCCAGAATCGTCGCCCTGGCCGTCGTAAGTCGGGACCCGGTGCAAAGGGAAATCGGCCAACACCACGTCCGAAAAAGGTCAAGGATAGTCAGACCCCTGGGTCGGAGTAAATGACTGTTAACCCCGATTTTTAGAACCTAAAAATCGGGGTTTTTGTTGTTTGTAAATACTGTTTTTTTGTTGTTTTAGAGGGTTTTGATTGATGGGTTCTAAAGATAGTGGACGTCTCGTTCTTAACCATTCTACCCATGTAGATGGTTTGATTCCCGTGTTGGAGCGCTTAGTTCTCTGGCAAGGGATTCGCACGATTACGCCGGGTGTGATTTCGCGATCGCGTGGTCATATCCCCAAGTTAAAGTTACGGGTATCGGTGCCGATTCGTGGCGGCTACAAGGCGATCGCTCGCGCTGGAAAAACGGTTCAGGAAGTCTTTGTGCTGACAACGCTCTCGAAACGGGAGTTAGAACAGGCGATCGCCGCGAGTCTTAATTAAAAATAACGGGATGGGTGCCGATGGTCAAATTACAAAATAATCGTCTCAAGTTAATCTTGGGTATTCTAGCTGCTGTCGTCTTGTTATCAGGGACAGTAGTCCTTTTAGCTTGGAGTGAGGGAACGGCTGACTCGGGAGAGGACTTATGGGAAGTCCTGGAAAATGTCATTATTACCCTCATGGGGGAATATCCTGATAAACCCAGGACGATTCTAGGTCGAATTATTCAGCTATTTTTATTGGTATTTGGAACCTTTTTATTTGGGACAATTATCGGTAAAATCTCCTCTCTTTTTGTCACTCATGCTCTCTGGAAACGAAACCAAATGAAGCGATTTAATAATCACATTATCCTCTGTAATTGGAATGGCAAAGCGGCCAGCATTATCCAACAATTACTAGAGTCTAATCATGGAGAACCTTTAGATATTGTGGTCGTCTCTGCCTCGGACGTGGTCGATGCCCGAGATTTCCAGAAGTTCGAGAATGTCCATTTTGTCCAGGCCGATCCCACTCATCATGTCACCCTAGAGGATTTACAAGCTTTTCAAGCCAAAGCTATCATTCTTCTTGCGGATGACGAAAGTTCAGGTCCTGATGAAAAGAATGCCCTAATCGCCTTGGCCGTGAAGCATTTAGAACAGACACCAGGGAAACAAAAAGACATTCATGTGATTGCGGAATTGGTGAATCTCGATCGCCGCCGCCATTTGCAAGAGGCCGGAGTCGATGAGGTGGTTTCGGCCCGAGACTATAGTTCGGGAATTATTGCCCAAAGTGCCATTTTTCGGAATATGTCGGTGGTCTATCAGCAACTGCTGACCTACTCCGATGACTCCAATGAGTTTTATTTTATTCAGCCGGGTAATTATCCGAGTGACCTCATTGGCAAACGTTTCTCTGAATTGGGGCAATGGATTAGCAACTATAGTGCGTCTCATCCGGATAATCCCTTGTTACTTTTGGGAGTGAAACGGGGGGATGGGCAAATTCTTCTCAACCCAAAACCAAGCCACTTTGACCGTCTCACCTCAGAAGACGCTCTGATTGTCATGGCGTTCCAGAATGTCGAACGAATTGCTTAAACTCCCAGTCGGAGACTAACCTCACTCGACATAAACCAGGTACACCGGTCTCTTGAACCCGTAAATTTACTTTATCTTTGAGCCGATTTCGATGGCGATCGCCCTGAGATATTCGTGAATTTACGGGTTTTTTGGGTCTAGGTTTCCTAGGGATTGTTGACTGGCTAATCGTCATTTTTAGGTCATGATCGCTCCCTATAGTCAGACACATCAGGCGAACAACCGCCAGATGTTTGACCCTTCAACTTCAAAGACGTAACAACCGATCATGAGCGTTATCGACTCCTCTCAAACCTTCCCCACTTCTGGAATCATCACCGGAACCTTTGTCGATTTATGGGACAATGGCGACGATTTCATCCTCGACAGGAACGGAACCCAGTACATCGTCGATCCTGAAGGAACGGATGCTCGCAATTTCAACTTCTCTCCTGGGGAGACCCTAGAAGTCCGCGTTGATGAGTTTGATGGTCGCGAAATCGACAGCAACAGCATCACTCGGGTTGCAGCAACGACGGGGACTCCCACCACCACAGCAGCCACGTCTACGCTCAACGGGTTCGACGGCGATCGCTACTTGCGAGAGAACCCCGATGTGGCGGCGGCGGGGGTCGATCCGGTTCAACATTTCTGGGACCATGGCGCTCTCGAAGGACGAGTTCCGGACTTGTTTGACGAAACCTTTTATCTACAATCTAACCCCGATGTGGCGGCGGCGGTGGCGGCGAATAGCGTCTCCTCAGGTTGGGAGCATTTTCGCTATCACGGCGCTCGGGAAGGACGCCAGGGAAGTGCGACGGGATCGGTGGAATTTAACCAGGCGATCGCCGTTGGGTTGGGAAATCCTGCACCCACTCCCCCATCGAATGACCCCCTAACGGGATCTCCGATGGTCGATTCGGACCGTAATGTAACCGGTACGTTGGTGGGGTTCTGGGATGATGGAGATGACTTTCTACTTGATGTGGAGGGGACTCAATACATCGTCGATCCTGAAGGAACCGATGCTCGCAATCTCAATCTATCGGTGGGCGATCGCCTGATGGTGCGTGTTGATGAGTTTGATGGCCGCGAAATCGACAGCAGCAGCATTACGCGCCTGACGGACGGTGCTGAACCTACCCTTGACTCGACCCCCGATCCCCTCACCCGTGATCCCCTCACCAATTTCTCGCAACAAACGGTACAAGGAACAGTCGTCCGCTTGACGGATGAAGATGACTTTCTCCTAGATACCCCCAACGGACGTTTTGAGGTGGAAACGTTCTGGGATGAACGCCAAGGGGTGTTACCGGTTCAACCGGGTCAGTCTCTGACGGTGGTTGGCCGTTTTGACGATGAGTTATCCTCCCTAGGCGTTCCTGAGTTTGAAGCCAGTCAGGTGATTCTAGGGGATGGTTCCCGCCTGATTTAACTGCTGTTGCGCCCACTGCGATCGCCCTCGAATGGCCGCTTCTTCATCCTCTCGATGGAGTTGTTGCAGACATGGCTCAATCTGTTGCTGAATCTTCGTCTTGTCCAAACTCTTGGCCAAGGACTCTAAGCCCACAATGGCAGCATAACGAACCACCCATTCGGGATCGGTGGTGGTGGCGAGCAATCGCTCCAGTACCCGCCTTTGGCCTTCCTCTCGTTGGCTAGGCTCTAGGTCCTGCCATTGTATACGACCTAAGCCTCGGGCGGCGGCGCGACGGACACTGAGGGCAAAGTCGCCAGCGGCGTTGAGTAACACGTCTAGGGCGCGAGGATCGCCAATTTCGGCTAAGGCGCGAATGGCCCAGGCTCTGGCTCCATAGTTATAGCCGTCGAGATGCTTTAATAGGGGGGCGACAGCCGGCTCGCCAAGGGTCACTAATCCTTGAACGGCGGCCACGGCTGCGCCAGGATTGTTAAATCCCAAGACTTCGATGAGTTTGGGGATGGCTTGGGAGTCACGGGTTTGGGCCAGCGATCGCACGGCCATGAGTAAACTGACCGCCGAATCGGCTTGATCAACGTCAGCCAGGAGAGAGTCGAGAGTCATGAAACAGTCAGTCGTTACAAGAGTTTATCCATCTGGGTCATGATATCGATGGCGGCTTCGTCCAGGTCATCGATTTGGGCCAGGTGATGTTCTAGGATGCCTTTGAGGGCAATCAGTTTGAGGCTATTTTCGGCTAAGGTTTCAGCAACAGGGGTGACGGCTTTGAGATAGCCGATGGCCCCAACATCCATGAGGGCGGCCCGCCGTAGTTGTAATTCTGGGGAGCGTAGGGCGGTGATGAGGCGATCGCCATACTGCTCGTCTCCGGTTAACTGATAGAGGGCGCGGGCGGCGGCGAAGCGAACCCGAGGCACATCATGGTCTAGGAAGGGACGCACCGGCTCAATGGCCTCGGTTGCATTCAAGGCTCCCAACGCCTCTAGGATGGCATCGTAGGGCTGTACCAGGTGCGGTTTGCCGGGGACGCGGACGGCGGCTTCTACGCCTCCTTCGAGAAGGGCCAGCAAACCGGGAATGGCCCGAGGGTCTCCGAGAGACTCTAAGGCTTGAGCGGCGGACTCGCGAACGTAGTAATCGCTACAGGTTAAACTGTCAATCAGAGCGGGAACGGCTCGTAAGTCTCCGAGTTTACCTAGGGCTTTGGCGGCGTTACGACGCAGGGGATAGCCGCCACCGGGGGAACGGTCTATGGTATCGCTGAGCGCCTCAATGAGAGCGTCGAGACCGCGATCGTCTCGGACACGAAAACGCCCCAGCCACCAAGCTGCATAGTAGCGAGTGCTGGGGTCGTTGGTTTGTTGTAAATTGGCGATCGCCTGTTCCGTTGTCCAAGACTCGGCTGCGATCGCGACTTCGGTTTCAGACGGCTGCATGAAAAAACGAGACGTGGGCTTACTCTTCGGATTGTCCGTTAGAACTGCCTTCGGGGTCAAATTCAAGGGGCTGGATACTAACAATTTCTCCACCCATGCGGGTAATCCGTCGCATTTCGTCATTCATGCGGTTATAGGGAACCGTCATAAAAATACTGTCACTGCTACGAATGGGATAATCGTTATTATCAGTGCCGGGAGACTGACGCAGTCCGCGCACTTCATAGCGGAACATACGACTCCCCGACGGAGTGCTACTGTTGAGCGCTGTAGAACCCATCATCGTGATTTCTCAACTCCTCTGTAATTGGGTGTACCAAATCCATACTGTGATCAGGTTAGAGATGGGACAGGGGTTAGCTGTCCTCACCTCCAAACGCTGAGGGAGAATCGAGGTCTTTCGTCTAACTTCAATTCTCCGGTGTTAACCCGTCTTAGTTAGCGGGTTCGATGCTGGCCACTTTCCCACCTTCACGCTGAATGCGTTGTAAGGTTTGGGAGAGACGGTTGTAGGGAACAAAGAAGGAACGGCTGCTGCGACGCACGGTGGGAGTTCCACCACGACGCAGGTTATTGGGATAGTTCCGTCCCAAGAGTTTCGTCACTTCAATGCGGTACATCCGAGTGTCGGCGTCACCGGTGGCGGACAAGCCATAGGTCCGAGACGGGGCCACCCCAGCTTTCGAGGGACGATAGGCCCAACCTTCGTTGGAGTTAGAGGGGCCAACCACCGTCGATGAGCTGTTGCGTCCGAGTTCTTGAGCCAAACGGGATTCTGAACCCCGCAGTTGGGCGCGATCGCTGTTGGCGTAGCCGCGATACAACTGGAACATACGGGTGAAGCCCACGGTTTTTTGACCCCGTTGGGTGTTAAACCCACGATAGTAGGGGACAATGTTGTCGCCGAAGTTCTCGATATACTCGACGGAATCGACATAGGAGTCGATGTCTGCGTCGTAGCCTTCGTTTTGGTACAAGTCCAAGTGGAAGATTACTTCGCTCTCGTCGTAGGGGGCGCGTCCGAGTAGATGTTTGTAGTTCAACTCGGTGAAGCGAGTCTGAAAGTTGGTGTAAAAGAACTTTGTCTTATACAATTCAGACTTAGCCACGCAGCGAACGAACTCGCGCAGGGTGATGCTGCCGTCGCATAAGAGCGATTCAGCACTCGTCAGGCGTTCCGATGCCATGACGTAATCGTTCCCCAAAAGCTGACGGTAGACGGCACGGATGGCAATCTGAGCGTCGTCTTCCGTCCAGTTGGGGCGCAGTTCAACTCGGTTGGTGTCATCGTAGGCCGAGGTGCCTAAGCGGGTTGCAGCGGTAGTAATAGCCAAAGTCTATCCTCCTAATTTTTTAACGACGGATATAAAAACAGCCCGGAACAGAAAACAACTTCAAGCATTGATGCTCTGTAGCTGCTTACCGTTCCGGGCTAGAAAGGCGATCTAGCTTAGAGCGTTAATCGCGTAGTCGAGGTAGGAGTTGGCTTCAACAGCGGAGTCGCCGGAGAGACCGTGGTTCGCTTTGATGTATTTCAGAGCTTCAACGTACCAGCTGGGGGACAGCTCAAAGGTACGGTTGATTTCGTCGATACCGGCAACGAGGTACTCGTCCATCGGACCCGTTCCACCAGCAATCAGGCAGTAGGTGACCATGCGGAGATAGTAACCGATGTCACGCGCGCATTTGGCTTTACCTTCGGCGGTCGAAGCGTAGTTCGGTCCCTGCATTTGGGTGGTGTAGGGGAACTTGTTGTAGACCGCTTGAGCAGCGCCATCCACGAGAGACTGAGCTTTGTCGGTCAGTTGGCGAGCAGCTTGCAGGCTGGCGTTAGCCTGACGGAAACGACCAAACGCGGTTTGGATTTCGGTGCTGCTCAGGAAACGACCTTGAGAATCAGCTGCGGCGACGGCTTCGGTTAACGGGGTTTTCATTGTTGAATAATCTCCTGTGTTACAGTTTCAAATTAATTTTGAAAGTTGGAATCGATATGGTGTATCGATGACGTCTGAATGATCAGCTAGGGTTGCGAATTATGCAACAGCAGCGGCAGCGCGATCAAAGTAGGTGCCGATTTCAGACATCAGGCTGCTGCAATCTCCGGGGGTGATTCCAGAGGGATCGCCTGCGATTTGCAGAGCCGCTTCTTTCATTTTTTGAACGCCGACGGCAACGGAAGCACCGGGGGTTCCCAGAGCCACGTAGGTTTCACGTAGACCGTTCAAGCAGCGATCGTCGAGGACGCTTGCATCGCCAGAGAAGATGGCATAGGTGACATAACGCAGGATGATTTCCATGTCACGCAAGCAAGCAGCCATGCGGCGGCTGGTGTATGCGTTTCCACCCGGAGTAATCAGTTGGGGCTGCTCAGCGAACAGAGCGCGAGCTGCGTTGGAAACGATCGTCGATGCGTTGCTGGTGATGCGGTTAACTGCGTCCATGCGTTTGTTGCTGTCTGCAACCATTTGTTGCAGGGCATCGAGCTGGGAGGCAGAGAGGTACTCGCCACGAGCGTCAGCTTGAGAGACGACTTTAGTGAATGCGTCGAACATGAATTAATCTCCTACTTAACTTGAGATGGGCTGGTCTAGTTCAAACAAGATATTTTAACGGTTTGGCTCCTAGACGGTAGCCTCGGGTGAGCAAGCGACGGCTGACAAAACTGAGAACGTTTATGTCTTAGATGAGAGAGCGCGAAAATCGCTGAAACTCAACTTCCGTCGAATTACTCATGCCCTTCCGATAAATTTATACACTGCCACAGAGCATTTGTGAGTTACGTTTTGTAAAGATTTTAAGCTGCCGGAGGAAACAAACTTGCGACTCTTCGCTCAAGTTATTCTCGCTGTGAGCTGCGAGGCGGCGATCGCCTCGATGCCCATGAGCCTCCCTTGAAGGAGAATCCCACAGATTTGATCTGTCAGGGAAATCGCTGTCACCACCACTGAAGATGGGTCTAACAACGGGCCTCCTATGTAACAACGAAGATGACCTCAGCAAACTTTACAAAACTCTATAAAACGATCGGGTTTTACATCCCGGAGCCACTGGTCTTGTTCTGGGATAACCCGAGTGATCGGAGATCGTCAGAATCCAGTGAACCGGGTTGAATGTCTCTGGGCTAACCCCTCTCAGGTTAAAAGCCCCCGCCGATCCCGTCTACCTAAATTGTGGCTAATGTTACAGAAGTCAACAATTCGTTATCTCAAGCAATACTGTACAAGAACCAGAGACGGAGATCGTGAGGGAGAAACCCCAGTGATATCAGTATTTGTACCTAGAAAACCCCCGAATTAGCTCGGGAAAAACGGCAACATTTCGTAACATTAATCGGTAATGTCCACAGCTCAGGTAAAACTCACAACATCCTAAAAATCGTGCCTTGAAGCCTCCAGAGATGGAGGAGGGCCACGAAAAATCGGAGTGAATGGGGAAGAAAGCGTTAACCTGAAAAGAGGATTTTTCTTCCTCACACCGTTAGCCCCTTCATAACCATGAGCGAAAACTTTTCCCCACGCCCCCAGTCTAGCCCAGCCTCCCACCCCGACGCGGCGGTTCCAAGTTTGCCCATCAAAGGACGCTACCGAGTTTTAAAAGCACTGAGTCATGATGGACGAACGGTTCTGGCCCTAGACGAAGACACCCCATCCCAGAGCTTCTGTGTGGTGCGATCGCGCGATCGCCGCCGAGGCGAGTTACCCCTCCCCTATCCCGTGTTGATGCGGTGGGAACAACTGGCCGACCATCCGCATCTACCGAGCTTACTCGCCGCCTTTGACGACGAGAGCAGCCAATACCTCGTCGATGAATACATCCACGGCAAAACCGCCGAAGAGTACCTGCAACTGCAAGGGGCCTGGACCGAAGCCCAAATTCGGCAACTACTCAATCAGATTTTACCGACCCTGCGAGATCTCCACGATCGCCAACTCCTGCACCGCGACATCAAACCGCAAAACCTAATTCAGCGGGACGGCCAATGGATTTTAGTCGATCTCAGCGCCCTGCATTGTACCGCCACTCCCAGCGGCCCCGACGCCGAAGCCCTCAGCGGTTCGGCTGAATACGCCGCCCCCGAACAAATTGACGGTCATCCCGGACCCAGTAGCGACCTCTATAGCCTCGGCGCGACCTGCATCCATCTACTCACCGGTCAATCTCCCTTTGACCTCTATGACGACCGTCAGGGAACCTGGCACTGGCGCGATCGCAGCCGCGTCTCCATCACCCCCCAACTGACTCGGGTCTTAACCCGTCTGCTGCACCCAGACCTCAACCAACGCTACCAGAGCGCCGACGCGGCCCTGGCCGACCTCAACCGCTTTGACTTACCGATCAACTGGGACGCTCTTCTCGTCCTGCGTCCCCTCTCGGGACTCCTGGCCGCCTCATTCGCCCTAACTCTTCTACAATTTTGGGGACAACAAGCGCCGCAACTGCGCCTCAATGGTGAATCTGCCAGTCCGAGCCTCAATAGCGCCCCGAATCCCTCCCGAGACAAAACACTGCCCCGCAAAGGCAGCAGCGGTCCCCGGGTCGAAACCCTCAGTCAAGGGACCCATGCCATCTGGAGTCTCGCCGTGAGTCGGGATGGGTCTATCGTCAGTGGACGAGGAGATGGGAGCATCGAAATTCGTCCGAGCAATGGGAGCGCCCCCATTGAGTTCCAAGCGCATCCCGAAGCGGTCTTCAGCGTCGCCATTAGCCCCGATGGTACGATTCTGGCCACCACCGGCAACGACAAGGCCATCAAAATCTGGGATATGCAGCGAGGCAACCTCCTCGCCACCTGGCATGGCCATTACGACAATGTCCATCATTTAGAATTTAGCCCCAACGGTGAGATCTTGGCCAGTGCCAGTCGCGATGGTAGCGTCAAACTTTGGGATGTTATTGATCGGTTCAACTCCCCACTGCGCGATCGCAACTCCACCCCCCGCCATAGCCTCAACGCCCACAACGGCGAAGTTCACAGCTTAGCCTTCAGTCCCAATCAGCGCTTTCTCATTACCGCCGGGGCCGATGGCAAAGTTCACCTGTGGGATTGGAAAACCGGTCAATACCTGCGAGGCCTCGTGTCGAGTTCCTCAGAAATCTGGTCAGTGGCCGTTAGCCCCGACGGTGAAACCCTCGCCACCGGCAGCAAAGATGGAACGGTACAATTGTTAAGTCTTCGCAGTGGTCGCCGACTGCGTGAAAATAGCCTGCATCGCAATGCCGTCGTTTCCCTGGCCTTTAGTCCTTTCCCCGTTTCCTCGACTCTGGGGTCAGAATATCTACTCGCCAGCGGCGATGTTCACGGCGACATCATCCTGATGCCCACCGAAAGCGGCAGCCTCAATCCGATCACATCTCATCAAGGCTGGGTCAGTTTTGACTTTAGCCCCGACGGTCAATTTCTAATCAGCGGTGCTTATGATAAAGCCCTAAAAGCCTGGACTATGAACCACTTAATCCATTAGCTCAGTCCTAGCTGAATCTTCGACTTTCTCGTTCTCTGGTTCAGCCAGGGAACGCCTGGGGCGGCTCTGGCTGAACCGTGACGCCAGAGCCGACCCAAATTCACCAGACATCAATGTTTAGCAAAAGTTGGTCTGAATAGGACAAAAAACAGGGGGTCTTCAGGGTTCAGGGTTATAAGAAAAAATTATGGCAGATTATGTCCCTTGCCGTAGGGGCGAACGGTGTTCACCGAGCGATAGTCGAGGTGCCGTTCGCCCCTACAATTTTGTATGCCATGGAACAAATTACACCATATATCCGGAAGACCCTGAGAAAATCCAGGACGGAACCCTGGAGCCATTTCAACACGAGCCGGAGGCTGCCAGTTTGTGGCAAGTGTAACCCCAGTTTGCTTCGAGTCCCCCCAACTCTATGCTACCCCCAACTCTATGCTAAAAATTCAATCAACGTTCACACCATTCATTGCGCGTTTGTCGGAGCGTTCCTAACAACGTCGAGACAAACGTACAACGCCTCAATTCAGGATTATCGCGATGGACAACCGTCATGCGTCCTAATTGACCAATCACATGATTACGACGGTCAAAAACGACCCGTCGCGCCCCTTGAACCCGCCGCAGAGTGCTGTTATCCTCATCGTAGCGAACGGCGGATGATAAGGCTATC
>LJZT01000043.1 GCA_001314905.1 Phormidium sp. OSCR | reverse complement strand
CGTTGTCGGAATCTGGTTCACCGCTCTGGGCATCAGCACCATGGCGTTCAACCTCAACGGTTTCAACTTCAACCAGTCCGTCTTGGATAGCCAAGGTCGCGTCATCAACACCTGGGCTGATGTCATCAACCGCGCCAACCTGGGTATGGAAGTCATGCACGAGCGCAACGCTCACAACTTCCCCCTCGACTTGGCAGCGACTGAAGCTCCTTCAATTAACGGCTAGACCCCTCTCTCTCTAGCTAGGAACTTAAGCGCCTCCTGCGGGGGCCGCTTTTGGCGTTGGGGGCTAGGATATAGGATGAGATTCGATTGAGGCCGTTCAACCATGACTCGACAATTGACCATTAACTATCCTGAGACCTTTCCTGATGCGTTAGGTCAGAGCCAAGAGCAATTTGAACAAGCGGCTAAATGGGCCATGGCGGTCAAGTTATTTGAACTGAAACAACTTTCCTCAGGAATGGCTGCTATGTTATTGGGGGTAGAGCGGACCACATTTCTCTTAAAGTTGGCGGATTATGGTGTACCCATGATCGATTTAGATGAGAGAGAACTACAGTCCGATCTAAATAATGCCTGAGACTCGAATCATTAAAACTCATGCAACGGTCAATAAAATTGCTTATATCCTTTACCAGATAGGAATTTCAGTCATTTGCTCTACATACCAGGGTCGGAAGAGCCGATTTCCCAACCTAAGCCGTGAAGCTTTCGTAAGAAAATTGCCTTGACAACGAAATAAGGGTGAAGCTACGATGATTCAGTATCTAACCACCTAATCTTAAAATCACGCATGCCGCCTTCGCTCTAGCCTTAGGTCAGCTCAACGTACGTAACGCCAGCGGGCAGGCCCGGACGCTTTCACTTCAAGATTTAGCCATTTGGCATTCGTCCCCTAAATCATGAGTTCCTCACAAAAGTCGCCTGACCAACTCAAGTGCCTAGTCCTCGAATTTCTTGAGACAGAATCCCCGAAAAATTTATCTGAACTTGCATCTCATCTAGAACAAAGTCCCGAGGTTTTGGAGCCGATTCTCCAACAACTGCTCGAAGATAACGTTCTCATCACAGTCCCCTCAGACTCTCAGAGTGAGGGAAGTCCTGAGACAGCTCTTTACCGGCTAAAACCCGACCAGAATATAGAGCCAGAAACGCTACAATCTTCTGCCCAAAACGGTTCTAACGTCAGCACCCAAGAGAGTCCACAGAGTCCAGAGCTTTCTGGAGCAGGAAAGTTCAAGTTACCCAAATTTTCTACAATTATCTGGGCAATTGTCGTCGTTGTCGTTTTAATTCCCTTAATCGGTCAGCTATTCATTGCTCAAGCCTTTGCTCCAGACTTAGACTCCTCGGCGAGGTCATCGCAGCCCTCCCTGTCTCAGAGTTCTGACAAGAATACCCAGTCATCGTCTCAAATTGATTGGTTGGCTTATGAAAATCAAATTCGTGACAAACTTGAAGAGGCACGTGCAGAGGCGGAGGAATATGCTCAGTCTGAATTAGATAAATGGGGGGACACCCTGATTGAAGCCGTTGACAATAGTTTTTTGGACTGGTATTTCGGTTATTTCAACCAAAAGTCTGTTGAATATAAAGCTTTTTTGACAGGAATTTCTGCAAACACTCAAAGATGGCTAGATCCTAATTCTCAGACACCAGAGGAAAAGATTGCTGAACAAATTACGGAAGACTTTCAGGTTGAATTTTCAAAGCGAGTTTTACGGCCTACAATTTCGCAGTTAACGTTAAAACGAATTGCCACCAAAACCTCAAAAAAATATTTACAGTCTCTAAGGCAGGATTTTTCAGAGATTCCTCGCTACGCAGGTATTCCTAAAGCACAATGGCAAGAGTACCTGGAAAATACATCGGTCAATATTCCTGACATTGAGGGAAATATAATAAGTTTTCCCCTAGCTCGTGTCTCAACAGCCACTGCATACTTAGCTTTCAAGCCTGTGGTCAAATCAGCAATTCCAGCAGTGGGAACGAAGGTTGTCACAAAGCTTTCTGCAAAAGTCGGTGCTAAAGTAGCTGGTAAAACAGCCGGAGCCGTAGCAGGCAAGGTTGGCGGAACACTTCTTGATGCTTCAGTCGGTGCGGGAATTGTTCTATGGGACATTTGGGATACCAATCGATCTGCCGCTGTTGAAAAGCCCATTGTTCGCCAAAATTTAGTGAGCTACATTAATGAGCTTGAATATTCAATCTTAGACAATCCCGATAGTGGCATCATGACTATTATCGACAGAATTGATAGAAGTTTATTTGAGGCATTAATTGCTATTAAAAATCTCGAGTACTCAGGATACTAAAATCAGCTCTTCATGACCTCTATATCTACTCTTGAACTATGTGTCTCATCACAAAAGCTCGAAGGAAGTTTTCGTTTTTTATTGCGATTATTTGGTTATTTCTTTCTATCAATCCACTAACGATACAGGCCGCTGAAGCCTTTCCCTTATCAACCGCGCAAGATGCGACAGCAATCTCAGAAATTCAGCGTCAACTATCTCAAGAAGAATGGGTTCAAGTTGACAAGGCTCTGGTTAACGCATTGGAGACATCTAGTAGCATAGCTGAGGAATATGCCCACAATGAACTTGAATCTTGGTCGAGAAAAGTCAACAAAAAAATCGATAAGTTTTTAGACTGGCATTTCGGTTTCTGGCATACAAAAACGACAGAGCTTGGAGTTCCTTTTGCCTGGATGGGTTACAAGGTTGATTTCCTAAATGTTCTTAGGTCTGACCGGGAGAAATACCTCAACGCTGATGAAATTATACAAGCCAGGATGACTGACGAGTTTAATAGGAAATTCATGGAGATTGTTTTTGACGATCAAGTCCAGCAAGATTTACTAAACATCGTTAAGCGAGTTGGTCCACTTTATGCTAACAGCCTTGGCTTCCAATTCTCCAGAGTTCAGGCGCAATATCAAATTCCCTCTGTTGAGTGGGAGCGGCATACTCGTGACATTTCTAACATCATTTATAATACAGGAACCAATGAGCATAACTGGACAGGAACAGATTTAACAGGTAATCTTTTCACGGAAGCCACCGTTGCATTGGGTGGCGTCATTACTGTCAAGGTGGTCGCGAATCTGGCTGCTAAAGCAGGTTTAAAAATAGTGACAAAAAGCTCGACAATTCTTGCTGCTGAGAGTATCGCCACAGTTGTCAACCCACTTCTTGGTATTGCAATTTTAGCTTGGGATGTTTGGGATTACAAGAATACAGTTGCTAAATCACGGCCTGACCTAAAAAAGAATCTGGAAGCCTATATTCAGGAGTTTCAATACTCATTACTTGAGAATGCTGAAGGAACAGGAATTATGGATGTAATCCTGGCAGTTGAGAATGATATTCGTCAAGCTGTTTTACGTCATGGCGTTTAGGTTTTTCAGCTTTAAGCTACTTTAAGCCATTGGAAGAGCAACCCATACATCACCAATCTAAGGTTTTCCTAGTCGTCCCCTAGACCAGCAAACCAGTACTGTCAAGACACTGTATACGAGTATTGACCCGACTTAACAATTAACCTTGCTTGGTATGAGTTCTTGAATTTCTGCTTATACTTCAGCATTTTTGTCCCCTCAAGAGAGTCCCTCTAGTTCACTAATACGGAATCTAGTTTTGAAAACTCCGCTTTATGCGGACTCCGTCTCCCTCTTTACTCGTGTCATGGCTCAAGCCGTGACACGGACTCTGAGCGGTTCTGCCGCCTGCAATCGGGAGGCCCTCCCGTTGGGCATGACTTGGCAGAGCCAAGTCACGAGGAAGGGGCTATGGTATGCGGATTCCGTATGAGAACTAAGCGCCTTCTGCGGGGGGCGCTTTTGCTGTTGGCGTGTTTCTGGGAATTGCCCCGCCTGGCTAACCATGACTGCCACCCATGAGATACAACAGGGCCATGCGAACCGCCACACCACTGGTCACTTGGGCCTGAATCAGACTCAACTCCGGGTCGTCCATCACCTCAGAACTGAGTTCCACACCGCGATTCGTCGGGCCGGGATGTAGGAGTTTCACCTCAGGCTGACACTGGTTGAGGCGATCGCGCGTGATGCCAAACGACTGATGATACTCGCGCAAACTGGGCAACAAATGGGCCGTCATCCGTTCTCGCTGTAACCGCAGCGTCATCACAAAATCCGCCCCCTCCAAGGCCTCATCTAAGTCCCAGTGGAGGTGCAACCGTTCCGGGTGATTCCCTGCCATCGCCTCAAGAAACAGCCTCGGAAGCAGAGTCGGCGGTGCCGCAAGGTGAACCTCGGCCCCACTGGTGGTTAAACTCCAAATGTTCGATCGCGCCACCCGAGAATGCAAGATATCTCCAACAATGGCGATTTTCTTACCCTGCAATAGCTCAGTTCGCGGATTGTCACGATCTAAGTGAGCACAAATCGTAAATAAATCCAACAAGGCCTGAGAAGGATGTTCATGTAAGCCATCCCCCGCATTGAGGACCCCCACATGAGTGCCGAGGCGTTCCATCTCGCGGGCAATAATCTGCGGAACCCCCGCCTGTTGATGGCGTATTACCATCATATCCGTCCCCATCGCTAGATAGGTCTTGGCAGTATCTAAAATGGTCTCTCCCTTCGTTAACGAGGAGTTCCCCGGCGCAAAATTAAGGGTATCGGCCGAGAGTCGTTTCGCTGCTAACTCAAAGCTGCTGCGAGTGCGAGTCGAAGGCTCAAAAAATAAATTCGTCACCACCCGTCCCTGCAACGTCGGGACTTTCTTCGTCCGTCGAGATAAGACTTCCCGAAAACTTGCGGCTGTACGTAACACCGTGTCGTATTCAGGAACAGAGAAGTCTTCTAAGGACAGGATATGTCGCCGAGTCCAAGGAGGAGTTGCTATGACAGTCATTAAAGGTTTAACTATGCGCAGTAACAGTATCAAATCATATCTGCTGTTGTTCCTCACCGGGGCGATCGCCAGCCTGGCCATGGCCGATTCGGCCCTAGCCCAACGACGGTTTGGTTCCCCCCGCAGTCGCCAACCCCTAATTACAGATACAGAACCGAGTTCCCCCGAACCGCCCGCGACGACATCAGAAGCCGACGTAAATTCTAACGACGTGGAGTTAACACCCGACAATCCCAATCCCCAAGACCCAAGTCTCGATCAGCCAAGCCTCACCGTCACCGTCTATCGTCCTGATCTCTTTTGCGAGAACCTCATCCCCCGAACCGAACAAGTCTCGCGAGAACAACCCACCGAAGGGGCGATCGGTCATGTTCTCAAAGATTGGGCTCAGGGGGAGTTTCGTCTAGCGGGCTATCGTGTCCAACGAGACGATATGACTGGGGTTGTGAATGTGGATTTACGCATCGCCCCCGACGCACCCCGCCGTTGGTCTTCTCTGTCGACGTGTGAACAATTCTCTCTCCTGGGGAGTTTACGCAGCACACTCCTAGAAAACCCCGAACTCGATATTGCCAGGGTTGAGTTCACCAGTCAGGGACAACCGTTGCGGTTTTGAAAATAGGGAACAGGGAACAGGGAACAGGGAACAGGGAACAGGGAACAGGGAACAGGGAACAGGGAACAGGGAACAGGGAACAGGGAATAGGGAATAGGGAACAGGGAACAGGGAATAGGGAATAGGGAATAGTGAATAGGGGGCAAGAGGCTAGGAACTGTCCCTGGCTTCCCTGTATCCTGGGGAAAAGAGCAATCTGCATCATCATATCCTCTCGACTATGAATCAGGAGTTACAGGAGATACAACGGGCCGCCGGGGCGATCGCCGAGGACATTGCCCCAGGAGTTATGGCGGCTGTGAGTTTTAACAATGACGGCCAGGCCCTCCAGGCGGCCCAATCTGGGGTGGCCTTGTACGATCGCACCCCCTGGGGACGCTTAGAACTCACTGGGGGCGATCGCCTTCGCTTTGTCCATAATCAAAGTACCAATGCCTTTAACCAACGGCAGCCGGGAGACCTCTGTGAAACGGTGTTTGTCAACAACACAGCCCGTACCCTGGATCTCGCCACTGCCTACATCACCGAAGAAGCGGTGATTCTCTTAGTTTCCCCTAGTCGCCGCGACACCCTCTTCCAACTCCTAGACCGCTATATCTTCCCGGCCGATGACGTCGAGTTGCGCGATCGCACTTCAGAAACAGCCTGTTTTAGCCTCATCGGTGACAGCAGCCCTCAACTGCTGCAACAACTCGGTCTCTCGCCAGACATCCCCCCCGGACAACATCGCCTCCTCAGCCTCGACCATCTCCCCAATTCCCCCCAAATTCGTCTCGGGGCCGGGAATGGTCTCAACCTCCCTGGCTATACTCTTCTGTGTGACGCAGACCAAGCCGCCAGCATCTGGACCGCCTTGCACGAGACTGGGGCAACCCCCCTCGGAGAAACCGTTTGGCAGCAACTACGCATTCAACAGGGACGACCCGCCCCCGATGCCGAACTCACCCTAGACTATAATCCCCTCGAAGCCGGACTTTGGGACTATATTTCCTTCGACAAAGGCTGTTACATCGGACAAGAAACCATCGCCCGTCTCAACACCTATCAAGGGGTCAAACAGCAACTCTGGGGACTCCGCCTCAGTGAGTTTGTCGCCCCCGGAACCCCGATTCAGGTGGACGAGACTAAAGTGGGGACTCTCACCAGCATCGTCGCCACAGACGACGGCTATCTCGGCTTAGGCTATATTCGCACCAAAGCCGGAGGCCCAGGCTTATCGGTTCAGGTCGGGTCCAGCAACGCGACAGTTATCGAGGTTCCCTTCCTCTCCCGAGGCTACCTCACCACCGCCGAGAAATAGCCTCTTGCCATCCCCTCTTGGGAGGGGTGCCCGGAGGGCGGGGTGGGTTATGCCTCTTGTCCCTTGCCTCTTGCCTCTTGCCTCTTGCCTCTTGCCTCCCCTGTTCCCTGTTCCCTGTTCCCTGTTCCCTCCTATGACCCATCTACTCATCCCTGCGGCGGGCGTTGGTCGCCGTATGGGCAGCGATCGCAATAAACTCTTACTCCCCCTACTCAACGAGTCGATTCTCGCCTGGACCCTCAAAGCCGCCGAAGCCGCCGAAGCCATCACCTGGATTGGCTTAATTTGTCAACCCGGCGATCGCGACGAGTTTAAGGACATTCTCAGTCAACTGGCCCTGCGGACACCGGTTCACTTCATCCAGGGAGGAGACACCCGCCAGGAGTCCGTCTATAACGGCTTACAGGCCCTTCCCAACGATGCCCGCCATGTTCTCATCCATGATGGGGCCAGGTGTTTGGCGACGCCGGATCTCTTTAACCGCTGTGCCAAAGAGGTTCAGACCTGTCCTGGACTCATCGCCGCGATTCCGGTCAAAGATACCATCAAAGTCGTCAACGACGACCTAGAAATCCAGGATACCCCCGATCGCCGTCGTCTCTGGGCCGCCCAAACCCCCCAAGGCTTCGAGGTGGCTACCCTGAAAGCCTGCCACGATCGCGGCCGGCGAGAGGGTTGGCAAGTCACCGACGATGCGGCATTATTTGAGAAATGCCAGCTTAAGGTTCACATCGTCCCCGGCGAAGACACCAACCTAAAAGTCACCACCCCCATCGACCTCACCATCGCCAGCTTCGTCCTCAACCACCGCGATCGCCAATCTTAACCCCACAAACAACAACGGATCGATTAAGCTAAAAAACGGATTCCCCCAAGGGCGGGGTAGGTTATCCCCTCTTGCCTTCCCCTCGGTGGGAGGGGTGCCCGGAGGGCGGGGTGGGTTATGCCTCTTGCCTCGGGCGACCACAAGGGTACGCCCCTACGTCTTTTCTTCCCCTCCTGGGAGGGGCCAGGGGTGGGTTATCCCTGTTCCCTGTTCCCTGTTCCCTGTTCCCTGTTCCCTGTTCCCTGTTCCCTGTTCCCTATTCCCTGTTCCCTGTTCCCTTAAAAAACCATGCCACGCACACAACGCAACGACAATTTCATCGATAAATCCTTTACGGTGATGGCAGATATCATCCTCAAAATTCTGCCCGCCAAACAATCAGCAAAAGAAGCCTTTGCCTACTATCGTGATGGGATGTCCGCTCAAGCCGATGGTGAATATGCCGAGGCCATGGACAACTACAAAGAAGCCTTAAAACTCGAAGATGACCCCAACGATCGCAGTTATATTCTCTATAACATGGGGCTGATTTATACGAGCAATGGCGAACATGACAAAGGGCTAGAGAAATATCATGAAGCCCTAGAGTTAAATCCTCGGATGCCCCAAGCTTTTAATAACATCGCCGTGATTTATCAATATCGAGGAGAACGGGCCAAGGAAGAAGGGGATTTCGATGCCTCTGAAGCCTTTTTTGATAAGGCGGCTGACTATTGGAAACAAGCGGTTCGCTTGGCACCCAATAACTACATCGAAGCGCAAAACTGGATGAAAACCACAGGTCGCGCCTCGTTAGATGGCTTCTAACCCTCAGTTCAATCTAACAGGAATTTGCCCAAAGAACACAGTTTACCTTAATTTTAAAATCCAGGAAATTACCATGAGTCAATTCAATCGCGATGATGTCAAAAAAGTCGCCCACCTGGCCCGTTTGCAATTGACAGACGCAGAGGAAACTCAGTTTGCCGGTCAACTCACTGGGATTTTGGACTATTTTGAACAGTTAGAAGAATTAGACACGGAGAACGTAAAACCCACCGCCCACGCCATTGATATGCGCAATATCACTCGCGTGGATCAGCAAGAATCCTATCCGCATCGAGAGGATTTGTTGGAGTCAGCCCCCGATCGCGAAGATGCGTTTTTCAAAGTACCCAAAATTATGTAATCCCAAAATCATGTAGCCCGTTCTTGTTGGCGATGACGTTGGCGGAATTGTTCCTCGCATACCGCATCGAGGAACGGTTGGGCCAGGGATTCGAGATGGCGATCGCCCCAGTCCCCGGAGATGGCCGTAATCGCGATGTCCTCGGGACTGGGGTAGTGAACCGAGAAGCCGAGATGACCGAGGCGGTTTAAGCCAATCTCTAGGGGGCGATCGCCAATCCCCAGTTTCTCCTGAATCACCCGTCGCGGCCGGGGTTCGCCGGTTCGGCTGAGATATTTGGCAATTCCAATCAAGGTTAACCAGGTTTGTTGACTGGTTTCGGCTAAGGCCTCTGTAGAGATGGGGTCGCCGCTGGGTTGGCTAAAATCAGGTAAGACTATCTCCGAGGCGGTCGACTCGCCGCTGGGACGGACATCGATAAGACGAACTTGATATTTTGGGATCTTATAGGAGGTCTTTGAGTTCGTGTTGACATCGAGTTCAACAATGACATCGCAGGGATTAGCAGGAAGTTCATCTTGATAATGACCCCACCAGGTCCCCGGAAAGCCGCGATCGCAACTGGCGTCTTGCAATTGGAAATGGGTAATCAGATATTGTAACTTGTGGCCCTTAACTTGCAATTTCTGGTGATAAGCCCCCTCAAACTGGCATTGTCGCAGCAATAAACGAGGGACGGGGTTGCCCATTCCACAGGGTTCGAGGCATTTTAACTCGGCAAATAAGTCTTGTCCGAGGTCTGCAACCGTCACCTCTAAGTCATAGTCGAGACTCGGTTGTATCCCCCCAACCCGTCCGAGGCGTTGCAAGAGTTGTTGATTGAGGGCTTCTCGTAACAGAGGCAAATTCTCTAGGGGAAGACTTAACCCCGCCGCAAAGGGATGACCGCCAAAACGATGCAGCAGATGGGATTGACTGTTGACTAATTCGTAGAGATCCAGGCCGGCTACCGATCGGGCCGATCCTCGGGCCAAGGGAGGGTCGCCCAAGGGGTCTTCGCAAAGTAAGAGAGTGGGACGACCCCAGTCGCTGGCGATTTGGCCGGCCACTAACCCTAACACCCCCACATCCCATTGAGGATCGCTGAGGACAATGACACTGGTGGTGGAGAGATCGGTCTGTTGCAGTTGGCGTTGGACGCTTTGCAGGACTCGCTGTTGCACTTCTTTGCGGCGATCGTTGGCGTCGTTGGCCTGTTGGGCAAGCTGGCGGCTGCGATCGCCATCGCGAGAGGTCAACAACTCTACACAAAAGCTGGCATCGCCGTAAATGCGGCTAACGGCGTTGATGCGTGGCCCAATGCCAAAGGAAATGTCCGTGGGGCGATCGCCGTGGCGTTTACAGGCCAGCAATAGTTCTTTCACCCCTGGATGGGTGGGCGTTTCGAGTTGTCGTCGCAGTTGCACTAATCCCCGTTGGGCTAAATAACGACAATCTCCCCGCAACTCCACTAAATCTGCAATCAAACCAATGGCCACCAAGTCCAAGAGACTCTCTAACGGCTGTTGAGGAATCTCGGGTTGGGCGGCATAGAGGGCTTCAACTAATTTATAGGCCACGGCTACCCCCGACAGATGATACAGAGGATGATCCGCAGGGAAATTGCGAGGGTTAATCAGGGCCGTCACCGGCGGCCGTTGCGGTAACAGAGTATGGTGATCGGTGACGATGATATCGACCCCCAACTCCGCCGCATATTGGATTTCGTCGAGATTGGTACTTCCCGTATCACAGGTGACGATGAGGCGAATCCCCGCCGCCGCTAACCGCTCAATTCCAGGCCGGTTGAGTCCATGAGATTCCGTGAGGCGGTTGGGGATGTAGTAGGACAATTGTGGGGAGTCTGGGCCACGGTGGAAAAATTGCCCCAGTCCCTCCCAAAGAACTGAGGTGGCCGTTACTCCGTCCGCATCGAAATCGCCCCAGATGGCCAGCGGTTCCTGGTGGGCGATCGCCTGTTGCAGACGGGCGATCGCCTGCTGGAGTTCTGCCCCAAATGCAGTTGCAGGAGTCGGTTGGTAGTAGTCCGCATCGAGGAACCCCCGCAGGTCCGAGAGGTCTCGTTGGTTGCGATTCCAAAGTAGCGTTGCCAAGCGTCTCCCCCCAGTAGGGGCGTACCGTTGCACCGCTCGTACAAACTCATCCGGTGGCGAGTTTGGGGTGCTACAGTGCCAAAAGGCTGGGGGATGTGACCGCTCCATCTACTCTCTCCACGTCGTCCACTGCCTCTCATTAACTATTGTCTTTGACTGTCGAGGAGAAACGGGAGGGATTGAAATGACCGGGGAGGTTATCGCCTCGTTGACTGCGACCTGAGGAATTTGGGAAATGTTGTCTTCGCAGTCAACAGCAGCTAAGTCTAGGGAGGGATCGTCGGCGAGGGACGGGGTCTGCGGCTGGCGAAACTCGTGAGGCGATCGCCGAGAGGGTGAGGTACACCGCCGGGAGCGAAATGCCCGATAGTGGTGTTTTTTCACGGAATCAGCACGTCCCGGACAAATGTCGAAGCTTTGACCGAGATGAGCCGCATCTAAGGTCATCCTCACCGATTCTGAGACATCCCGCAGCCAGAAGGCACAGCTTGACTCTTCCGCCTGACGACGCAGTTCGATGAGTGAGGCGAGGCCATTGCGATCGATATGGTGAATATCACCGAGATCGACAATCCAAGTTTTTTGCCCAGCCGCAACCGTCGTCAGAAGTTGTCCTAACTTCCGTTTCAGTTTGGCTGCACCATGAGCGTTGAGTTTTCCGTGGGGTCGGAGGACGATGGCCATCGCCGGTTTTGCACTCCCTCGATTGGACAATCAGGTTCAGAACACAGGTTCGTAAGGGTTAAGAATCTCGTTTCCTCGGCATGAGGCCTAAATTTAAAGACGTCAGAAAACCGGGTGCATCCATCCTACCGTGGATTTTTGTTCGGTCCTCGGCATTTTTAGATAACTTTGTCAAAGTTTCATAGAACTTTTAGCTTAGCTTTGCAAAGTTGCCCTGTCTCAGGGATTACCAATCCCCCTGAGAGGGCCATTGATGTTGTTAGGATTTACGTTGATTTTTACATCAACATCGGTTACACTGAAAGAGTTGTCACCAAAATCTAAGGTTGCGATCGCATTAAAGCCCTGACCTCAGAGCCGTTGAGGCGATCGCGAAACCCACATCGGTCGGGGCCGTCTTCTAAGATAGGGAAGCTCTGCTGATCTAAGCCAACATGACCAGACTTCAATATCTACTCATGCTCGGTGTCGCCAGTCTCAGTTTGGCGATCGCCCTCCCCGATTCCGGCCCACTCGGGGCCAGCGACAATGTTTCAACCCTTGTCACCTGGCAACCCAATGTCTTAGAAGCGATTATCCTAGGTATGGTGCAAGGACTGACAGAATTTATCCCTATCAGTAGTTCCGCCCACCTAAAAGTGGTACCCGAGTTTCTCGGTTGGGGCGATCCGGGGGCCTCCTTCACCGCCGTGATTCAACTCGGTAGCATTGTGGCCGTAATTTGGTACTTTTGGTCCGATTTAATTCAAGTCTTTGGTGGTGGCTTGCGAGCAGTTCGCGATCGCAACTACCAAAGCGAAGACTTTAAAATTGCCCTGGGCATTATCGTGGGAACCTTTCCCATTGCCATTATTGGCTTAGTCATCAAATTTGGCTTCCGAGAGTTTTATGAAGTCACAGCCCGCAGTTCTGTGGTGATTGCGATCGTCTCGATTGTTATGGGACTATTGCTGGGCCTAGCCGAACGCTTTTGTCGTCACAAACGCAACTTTGAACAACTCACCAGCCGCGATGGCATTCTGATGGGATTCGCCCAAGCCTTAGCCCTGATTCCCGGCGTCTCCCGATCTGGCTCAACCATAACCGCCGGGCTATTTTTAGGCTTAGAACGAGCCACCGCCGCCCGCTTTTCCTTCCTCTTGGGGTTGCCGGCCATTACCCTAGCCGGCCTCGTCGAAATGGGCGATGTGATCGATGCCACTCAAGACGTGGGGCTGTGGCCTCTAACGGCTGGCCTCCTCTCGGCTGGAGTCTTTTCCTATCTCGCCATTGCCTGGCTCATCAACTATCTCAAAACCCAGAGTACCTGGCTCTTTGTTTGGTACCGAGTTGCCTTTGGGATTGTGATTTTAGTCGGGCTAAATATGGGTGTATTGCAACCGTAATGCCGGACCTTAAGCTGTAAGCGTGATGAGACAACCCGCCTCTACCCCCGTCGGAATTTCTGACCTCTATACCCTCACGGGACAACCGATCAGCCTCAGTCAAGAACTCGGACGAGGTGGAGAAGGGAGTATTTATGCCATTGCCGAACATCCCCAATGGGTGGCCAAGCTGTACCATGCCAATAAACTCACCCCCGACGGCTTAGCAAAGCTGCATCTGAGTCTACGCTATCCGCCTCAAAATCCCGCCATTGCCGCTCCCGTTGACTTGTTGCTCAACAGTCGGGGTGAGGTCCTGGGGTTTATGATGCCACGGGTTCCCCAAGGCTATCCTCTACACGATCTCTATACGCCCCGCAGTCGTCGTCAGAAACTGCCGTTTTTCACCTATACGCATCTGCATCGAGTGGCCCGCAATCTCTCGGTGGCGGTGTCGGCGTTACATCATCGCGGCTATGTCATTGGTGATGTCAATGAGTCCAATATGTTGGTGAATCCTTCGGCGTTGGTGTTTCTGATTGATACCGACTCCTTCCAGATTCGCGATCGCCGCTCTGGAGTCGTCTACCGCTGTGGCGTGGGCAAACCTGAGTTTACGCCCCCGGAGTTGCAGGGCAAACGCTTCGATCGCTGCGATCGCACCCCCGCCCAAGATGCCTTTGGGGTCGCGGTTCTGATTTTCCAACTGTTAATGGAAGGAACCCATCCCTTTGATGGAGTCTATCTCAAATCCGGTGAACCGCCCTTAATTCAAGATCGCATTTTAGCCGGCTACTATCCCTATGGCCAGCGTTCGGTTCCTGTGCGGCCCAAACCCTTTGCCCCGCCGTTGACGACTCTACATCCCCAGTTGCAGTCCCTATTTTTACGCTGTTTCGAGACGGGCCATCAGCGTCCCGAGTACCGTCCCACGGCTGATGACTGGGCTGTGGCCCTGACGCAAGCGGAAAAGTCCCTCATCTCCTGTCAGCGGAACCCTCGTCATCGTTATGGGAGTCATTTGGCCAGTTGTCCCTGGTGCGATCGCACTGAAAAACTCGGCGGACGCGATCCTTTTCCGGGTCCGAATACGATTGTGCCACCCGTCCCGAAACGGCGATCGCGACCCAAGCCTAAACCACGCCGACGGGTTGAACCCACCATCTACCAGGCCCCACCTCGCCGCTTCGCCCGGCCCAAAAAACCCTTTCGCCGCAATTCTCGTCCTTGGCAGGTCATTATCGGTGGGACTCTCTCCTTAATTCTTGGCTACGGCGGCTATCAACACTGGCAGATTGAACAGGGCCGACAGATGCAGGTGCAAGAAATTGCTCAACTGTATGGTAGTGGGCAATATGAGCGCTGTTTACAGGCGGTACGCCAGGTTCCCTTGTCTGTGCGGGAGCGGGTGCAGTCTCTCGGCGATCGCTGTCATCTCGGAAAAGCCCGACAATTGGTGAGTTCAGGTCAGTTTAGCAGTGCTTTGGCTCAATTACGACGACTCGATGATCCTGCCTTAGCTCAAGACACCATCGCCCATCTACATCAGCAAATTGCCTCAGGACTCCTCGATGAAGCCCAACAATCGTACAATCAGGGTAAGCCCGAAACTGCTCTGGCGGTGTTAAACCGGGTTCCTCAAGGCACTCTCAGCCCCACGCAACGGCAGGAGTTGGCTCGTCAATGGCAACAGGGGTGGCAGGAGAATCAACGGCGGTTTGAGGCGGCTCAGACGGCTCTCGGGAATGATGACCCGGAAGCGGCGATCGCTCAGACTCAGGAGTTGACCACAGACCATTGGCAGCAGCAGGGACAACAACTGCGCGATCGCGCCTATGGGCAACTCGTCAACCAGGCTCTCACTCAGGAAAACCTCAGTCAAGCTGAACAATGGCTTGAGAAGATCCAAGATGCGCGTCAACAGGGCCGCCTCACGTCTCGACTGGGGACTCTACGCGATCGCCTTGAGTACAAAGCCAACCGCGAGTCCCTACAACAAGCCTGGGACGCCCTCTATGATGGGGATTTTCAAGAAGCTCAAACACATCTGAATCAGTTAAGTGGCAATGTCAGCCGACTCAACAGCTTCGGCGATGAACGGCCCGAACGTCTCCGCCAAGCTCTCTCGAATTATCGTCAATTGCAAACTTGGCTGATGAGCGACGAGTGGCAACGAGCGAATACTTGGACTCGTCAACAACTGCAACGCTTCGCGAATCGGCGAGTTTCTTGTGAGGAGGTGCAACTGTTGGATCAACTTTGGACTGAGCAAAGTTCAGGAGAACAAGGCTTACGGCAACAATTGGAGTATAAACAAGAGCAAGACATTTTAGGACAACTCGACCTCAGTTTAGAGCAACAGCTACAGTTACGTCAGATGTATCCCCAGCGACTTTTAATCGGTCAAACGGGTGCCGATCTCGATTATCGCTTGGCAAATTGTTTAGGCTTAAATTAAGAAGAACTGCGTTTTTTGAGTTGTATTAAATAATAAATAAAGACAATAATAAGAGTTAGAAAAAAACTTAAACCCACCCCTAATCCCTCCCAGGAGGGGACGGACGTTCGCCCCCACAATTAGATAGCCTAGGCAATAGATAGCCCAGGTAACCCATTAAACAGCATCTCCTGAAGACCCTAAATCAAACATCCTGGTCTGCACAAATTGCCGCGCCAATTAAACCAACTTTCGGTTCTAAAACCACCTCAACCGGCATCTCTTTGAGCAGTGGACTGACTCGTCCCTTATCCAAATACGCCGTCATAAAGGTATCATTGCGATGAAGAAGGGGCAAGATTTTCGCCGCAATACCTCCGGCAATATAAAGACCGCGATAGGGCAATAGTTTGAGAGCTAAATTTCCCGCTTCCGCACCATACGCTGACACAAACATCTCCATGGTTTTCTGAGAAATCTCGTCAGATTCATCGAGAGCGGCGTTAGAAATGGCGGCGGCGGGAGTTTCTGCAGCCAGCATTTTACCGGTGTTGGGGTGAGTTTGGAAATGGCGATCGCACAAAAACTGGTAAATTGAGACAATCCCTTGGCCCGAAACCACTCGTTCAACCGAAACTCGTTTCAAAGACTGACTGGTTTTAAGATAATCCAAGAGGTCAAATTCCAGGGGGGTACGGGGTGCAAAATCGCTATGTCCGCCCTCTGTTGCGCCCACATGGGTCTGTTTTCCCCGACCGATGAGAAAACACTCCCCCAGTCCCGTTCCCGCCCCTAAAACCGCCAAAGGAGCGTCGCTTCGCTGTTTTTGGCTGGGGTCAGCCTCCTGAAGCACATATAAATCCTCGGCCTGAAGTCCGAGAACCCCATAGCCAATCGCGGCGAAGTCGTTAATCAAAGTGACCGCCTCAATGGTCAACTCGTCGGCGAGGCGGTTTCCCTCTAAAGACCAAGAGAGGTTGGTCAATTGTGAACTGTTGTTGACCACTGGGCCAGCAATCCCGAAACAGGCCCGAGCCACGCCGCCGGAGTAATCCGCCTCTTGCAAGAAGGCTTTGACAATGGGAACTAAATCAGGATAGTCCTGACTGGGGTAGTTCTGCTCATGGAGCAACTTCAATTGGGGACAGTCTTGGTCTTGAGTGACTTTAACTAATCGGAGAATGGTTTTGGTTCCGCCAATATCACCGGCGAGGACAACGCTCATACAGACTTGACTCAATAGAGTTTCCCTTCTAATTTAAGCTCAAATCTGTCTCCAACCCTCAGCTCAATTGAAGCGAACTTGGGTTTCACTCTCCCTCAGATGACTGGTGTCCCCCTTAAGGTCGAGACGCCAACCGCCGTCAGTCTGGCTTAACTGAACTAAGCTACAGCAGGGGGCCTGAATCTCGATAGGTTCAGCCAGCAATCCTTGGGTCATTCCGGCGACAGTGGCCCCATGACCGACGAAGAGAACATCTCCCGAGGTTTGAGCCACCAGATGACGAGCGGTGTCCCCGCAACGTCGCCAACACTCCTGTTCACGGGTTTCAGGATATTGGGGATAGATGTGGGAGCGATAGCTAAAGTCAATGAGAGGAAATTCTGCCTGTAACTCTTGGGGAGAGGCGATTTCAGGCATTTCTGTCATCCAGTCAGGATTGAGCCATTCGCCGATTCCCGCTTCGAGATAGAGGGGAACCCGGAGTTGTTCAGCGACAGCGTGAGCCGTGGTGACGCAACGGCGGAAGGGAGAGCTAAAAATGGTCAATTGTCCGGGTTTTGCGTCTCGCTCAAGTCGTTCGGCCAGTTCTTGAGCCTGTTGTAACCCCAGTTGCGAGAGGGGAGGGTCATAACGTCGGGAAGCGGTTTCAAACCATTCAGGATATTGGAAATCGTAGCGATGGCCATGGCGAGCAATCCAGATGATTCGCTCGGATGAGGGATTAACACTTGGCTTGGAGGTCATGGGAAGAATGGGTCGAGGTTCACGTTGCTTTAAAATGGAATTGCTCGGCATCCTGCCTATCAGCTTAAGCAATGTCATGGGGCAATTCAATCGCAACTCAGTTGTTTTTAGACTTTGATTGAGTATGGGTTGTGCAACGAATGGTCGCTAAATGAGGCTAAATGATGCTAAATGACATTGATAAGCGATAAGGGGATGGGTAGCGGTAGCTCGATGATATCGGATGGATACAACGGGTCAGGTTAAGACGAGAATAAGCGTTTCCCCGTTGGTTGTTGGTCCTTGTTTATGGCTATCAGAGTAGCGTCCAACTAGAGAGTCCCGTTAAAGAGGTTTATGGCTAAACGACGAAAAAAAACGTTTCCCTGTGGACATAAAGGCTATGGCAAAACCTGTCATCGCTGTGAGCAGGAACGACGTGAGCAGGAGAAGCAATGGCAAGCTCTGCAACAGAAACAACTGGAAAAGAAAGCCTGGGAAGCCACGTTTGAGCAGGATGATATTGATTTGCGATCGCTCCCTCAATATGTAGTGTTAAAGGCTCGGGATATTATATCGGCGTTAGCCCAACAGCAAAGTTATCGAGACTTTAATGGTAAGCGCATGAGACACGATCGCCAAATTATTAGTATCCCCATCACTCGTAATTATCGCATGATTTGCCGAGATGATGGGGAGTTCGTTATTCCTCAGTCGGTGCTGTCTCATGAGGATTACAACGTCAAAAAACCAGGGGCTTAGGTGGATTCAGTTTAACTGAGAGTTCAACTGAGAGTTTAACTGAGATCCTCGCAAATGCGGTCAAAGGCGGCGGCGGGATGGTCGGCTTGGGTAATGGGACGACCAATGACAAGATAGTTGGCTCCCGCTTGCAACGCCTGCTGGGGGGTCATGACCCGTTGTTGGTCGCCTGAGACCCCCCAGGAGGGACGAACACCGGGGCAGACAAGGAGGAACTCATGACCGCAGATTTGTCGCAGTTGCTGGGCTTCCTGGGGGGAGCAAACGGCTCCCGCTAACCCGGACTCCTGGGCTAACAGAGCCATTTTTAGGGCGTATTCGGGGAGTTCGATGGGAACCTGAAGGTCAAAGGCTAGTTCGCGGGCGTTGAGGCTGGTGAGGAGGGTGACGGCGATCGCCCTCGGTAGGGGCTGTCCAGCGGCGGCTGCACCCTCTTCTAGCGCCCGCTGAGCGGCTTTTAGGGCGGGCCGGCCAGCACTGGCGTGGAGGGTCAGCAGGTCCACGCCATAGCGAGCCGCTGAGCGACAGGCCCCGGCCATGGTATTAGGAATGTCATGGAGTTTTAGGTCTAAGAAAATGCGTTTATTGTACGCTTTGAGATGGTCAAGAATGGGGGGGCCGGCACTGATAAACAGTTCTAGTCCCACTTTCCAAAATTGCACATTTGGCAATTGAGATATTTGAGACATTGCTGTTTCTAAGTCGGGGACATCCAAGGGGACGATAATTCGTTCAGAAATGGAGTTATCTGTCATTGTTTTGAAGGATTTTGGACGACGGTATCCTAGATTATAGGGGTCTTCAGGATAGACCGTGTGATTCATTTTGTTGCAAGTGTTGCAAGTGTTGCAACACAATTGTCGGGGAACCCACCCCTAACCCCTCCCACCGAGGAGAACCCACCCCTAACCCCTCCCAGGAGGGGATTTTTGCGGCTACGGTTTACGAATGGGTAACGTAATCTCAAACCGAGTTCCCTGATTTGGAACTGAATTACAGACGAGACTACCCCCATGTTGGGTGACAATCGTTTCATAGCTATTATACAATCCCAACCCCGTTCCTTGTCCCACATCCTTGGTTGTAAAAAATGGCTCAAAAATTCTGGTCTGATGTTCGGGTTTAATCCCAATTCCATTATCATGGATTATAACTTGAATCACCGATTTATCAAACAGACGAGTTTCCAAGTGAATTTGTCCCTGTGGCGAAGTTGTTTCAGTCTGTTGTCTGGCTCGAATCCCATCAATGGCATTATTGATGATATTCATAAAAACTTGATTGATATAAATTGCAAAACATTCAACTTGCGGCAACTTATTGTAATTCTTGATAACTTGAATTGACGGAGCGTCGGTGTCTCGTAAGCGATGCTGCAAAACCAAAAGACTGCTATCTAAGCCATCGTGAATATCGACAAACTTGAGTTCCGCCTCATCTAAACGAGAGAAATTTCGTAAACTGAGAACAATTCGTTGGATACGTTCTGAGCCAGAGCGCATCGAGGTAATGAGTTTGAGGAAATCCTCTTGCAGAAACTCAAAGTCAATCTCCTCCATGAACTCTAAAATTTCAGGGTCGGGTTTTGGGGTTTTGGCTTGATAGAGTAACAGCAATTTTAGAATATCCTCAAAATACTCTTGAGCTGGAGTCAGATTACTGTGGATAAACCCAATCGGATTGTTGATTTCATGAGCCACACCCGCCACAAGCTGACCTAACCCTGTCATGGTTTCATTTTGGATGAGTTTAGCTTGGGTGCGTTGGAGTTGTGCTAATGCTTCAGTTAAGGAGTCGGCTTGCTGTTTTAAATTGAGTTGTTGCTGTTCGAGTTGTTGGTTCGCTTGCGAGAGTTCCTGGGTTCGCTCAACGACACGATCTTCTAAATTGTGTTTGGCATTTTCTAGGTCGAGAATGGCGTTGGTCCGTTCTTGAAGAACGGCGGTTAACACCAAGACTGTAATTGAAATTACGGCAATAAACGAGTCTAAAAAAAGTAAGGACGCATTGAAATCATCTCGGACAAAGATACTGCGTTCTTGCACAGTTCCAATCACCGCAAGAGATGTGGTGATGACCACGGCTGAGGTGGTCCAGGTGATGGGAAAGCGAAAGACAGACCAAACCAATAATGGTATCATCAGATATTCAATGGTAGCCTGTTCAAAAAAGGCAAATTTAATAACAATAGTCGATAAAACAAGCCAAGAGATAACTTCTAGGATATTTTGTCTCAAAAATTTCTGGATTACCTTGATATTTCGCTGTTTTGTTGGAGTCAACCAAACTAAAAGACACGGTGCATAGATAATAACGCCAGTAAAATTCGCTATCCACCAGGTTAGAAACACATCGCCAACTTCTGAGGCGCTAATCCATTGCGCAACCAGTAGAGCTGTTACCCCAAAGGTTGCACTGATCAGTTGACTGATGAGTCCTCCCCAAATGATAAAGAGAAATACATGATTGACCTGTTCAAGGGGATAGCGACTATGGGTGAAACGTTGCACTAAATGAGCGCCAACTAGAGCCGTGAGGGTGTTTCCTATGGCTGTGACAACGCCAATGGCTAAACTGACGGGACTGGGGCCAAGAATGGGATAGGTGCTAAAAGCGCCGATGAGGATTCCCGGCCAGACTTGGGAACCCCAAATTAGGATAACTGCGAGGCTAAATCCCGCCGGAACCCAGACGGTGGCCACATCTCCGGGGAGAACCGCCAGTTGCATTCCTATTAAGGCGACGAGGTTATAAAAGACGGCGATGAGCAGAATGCGAAATAAATTCTGATGTCTCCAGATAAATCGGCGGATGTTTGACATAGGACTTAAGGGTGGACTTAACGATAACGAACGAGGTCATAGCGGTAGCCATTGACTTTGGGAAGTTGACGGCGTGGAACTCGCTCTCCAATGGGTTCATTGGCGTCAAATTGTCCACCACGATCGCCTAATTTGTGAGCATGAAAATTAACATACCAAACATCAAATGGCGGGGATAGATTTTGCAGTTCTTGTGCTAAAATATCAGTAGGATAGGCTTGAGGTTCGGGATGTGCCAGTAAAAAATATTGAGGTTGAGAAAAGTTGTAGTTTGCCAAGTCCCAGGCGATCGCCTGCAAGCGCCCGGTCTGTCCATGATGCTTATGGGTTGTCGCTAGAACTACTGGCACATCAGAGGTTTGGCGAATAACTTGCGCCAGGCGATCGCCGCGATGATGTTGCAAATAACTAAAATTTGTCACCACACTCAAACTTCCTAAAACTGCAATTATAGCCAATCCATAGAGTTGTTTTGACCGACAATTCCAAGCTGACTCTAAACCAGAAGCAAGGATTAAAATAACAACAGGTAACAGTGGAAAAAAGAAGCGCGGCGCTAGCGTTAAATCATTGCCCGTCAAATAGGTAATTCCTAAAAACAACAAAATTCCCACGATGAAGACCTCCAGCCAAACTCTGGACTGGGGAGGATGGTGCGGGGCAACTAAATCCAGCAAAGTCCACAATTTGCCAAGAATAAAGAGTAAGAAAAGTCCGGTTATGATAATCCACCAAAGTGGCAAAACGAGGGCATCCAGAGGCGCCATCAACACCATCGACACCAACCATAAAATGGTTCGTCCCAGCGGTGGAAAAATGCCCAAATCACCATCCGTCACCCAATCCGTTAAATCACTGTCCGCAAATCGTCCCCAAACCGGAAGCCAAACCAGTCCCGTCATCGCCGTTCCCACCGCCGCCACTCCCACCCCTCGCCAGGGTTTAGCGGTGCGAGAAATCGGTCCTTGTAGCTGTCCCTGACACCAATGTTTGCCTAAAACTAGCCCTTGAATGAGGGGAACTAAACCAAAAAAATAATGAACCGCAATGCCCAAACCATTGACAAAAATCCAAAAAAATGTCCAACCCCAGAGCCAATGGCGGGCCGGGGAATGGGTCTGTACGAGACTTTCGACGGCCAAACTAAAGGCATAAAACGAGGCGATCGCCAGTAGAATAGCTAACGTATAGTGGCGTGCTTCTTGGGCCAAGAAAATCCCCAAAGGAGACAACGCCATCAACGCCGCCGCCAACTGAGCCACCGTCTCCGAAGCGAAGGAGCGTTTCGCCAAACCATACAGCGCCGGAATCGTCAGAGCGCCCCACAACGCCGAAAACGCCCGACTGGCCCAGAGAAGCTGCTCTTCGGGAAACCCTTGCAGCCAGAGATGATTTAACAAGAAATAGAGCGGTGGATGGGTACTTTCGCTCATCAGATGCTGCCAAACATCCCCCAATCCCGCTGTTGGGGAGCGTTGTAGGGGTTCGAGTAACTGCTCCGGGGAAATAAACTGATTCAGGGGAACCCCGAGAAAGCTATTTCCCAAACTAAACACTAACGTGGCAGATTCATCAGTCCAGGGGGGCAAAGTTCCTAAACCGATACATCGTAATACGAGTCCCAGTAGGAACCAGGCAAAAAGTCTCATCAGCAAGAATTAGCAGAGTAACAATAGATGAATCCTGAGATAGCAAACGTTGGTCTGAATCGGACAAAAAACAGGAAACAAGAAGGCAACAGGCATAACCTACTCCTCCGGTGGAGGGGATGGCAACAGGTAGGGGATTCTCTCCCAACTTAGCGTGTCAATCAGGCAATCTTCGATTGCTATAGTCCGAGAGGAGAACCACGCGAGGCCATCGCTGGCGCGGAGTTGGCTTATCAACGAACTGTGAGATTGTTTAAATTGACGGGAGTTGGGTCAGCGGCGTTAAGGCTGAGTCGCAGATAGGCCGCATCCTCGGCGGCGGTGAGGCTGAGAGAGTCCTGGAATGGCTGGGGGGAGGTGATGGGGACACCGTTGGCGTTGAGGAGTTGTAGGGAGATGGGGGTGGTTTCGGGGCGACGGCCCAAAGTAGGCCCAGGCCCGCCAGAACCATCATGGCCATATCGCGGCTATAACGTCCCAGGACGGCGCTAAGTTGGCCCGGGGAGTCCCAGGCTATGGGGTTCAGTCTATCCCATAACTCCACCAAGGCGATCGCACCCCCCACGGCCAAACCACCATAGGCGAAGTGACGGCGAAACAACACCGCCAGGGCCAACAGTCCGCCAATGGCCGCAAACCTCCAGCAACGCCGTTTCCCGAGATACACCCCGCTGGCGGCGACGACGCACAGCATCCCCACGCTATCGGGAAATCCCCGCCAGAGGGGAATCCAGGTCAGAGGCATCAAGGCCCCCAGGGCTAGGGCGCTTTGAACGGATTTTTTGGGCTTGATGTCTTGACAAATGAGCCGAGTTATGAGTGCAATTCGGCCAACAAAGGGTAATCCATAGACGACGGTTAGGGCGATGATATAGGCCAGCCGTCCAGTTCCCAAAACCAGCAAAAGCGGCAGTAGGGGAATGATATAAAGAAGATTATAATCGGCGTTGAGAGAGTTTATAATCTGCTCTATTCCCGCCGAAAATGAGGTTTGAAAGGCTAAAATGAGTTCTGTGGTTCGGTGCTGATACACCACAAAATCAGTCCAATATAATGGCGTTTCACTGAGGACGTAGATGGCGGCTACCGTCGGAGGTAAGAGCCAAAAAAGATATCTTTTAAGAAGGACTTGATTTACCCTCATTCGGTCGTCAGAAAATAGGGTGTATTGTAAGCTAGACCCTGGGAACGAAAATCAGTTAATATCAAGTCGGTTTATTTACGGATTATATACAAAGCACGGTCATTCCTGCACGCAAATCCATCTGTCATTCATACCATCCATACAGCCTTTGTCTCCCGCGAGAATAGCTAGGGAAAATAGCGATAGATATCTTTACGATGTAGCACGCGAGCGAAGGTAACTGTTTCGCCATCAAAGAAAATTCCTATTCGGTAATCACCGAGGCGAATTCGATAAGCATTTTCATCCCCTTTTAGCTTTTTTAAGTTACCAATTTCTTCAAGCTTTAACAAATTAGGAATCTCTGTAAATGCTAACGCTTTTATTGTTTCAAATCTGGGGGTACTTTTCAGAGCCTTCAAGTCTTTTAAAAAACTAGGCTTATACTCAGTTTTCATTCTTTCTCAAGTTCAGCTAAGGCGGCTTCCAAGTCCAAAGAAGTTTCATTTTTGACTTCCATCATGGCTTGATAAAGTCCCTCTTCTTCAATAACTTCTAGCAGTCGCTTATAATCACTAAAATCCAAGATTACCTTACGAATTGTACCGGAAACATCTGTAATCAATTCTTGGGCAAAGGGATATTGTTCTGCTTGCATAGTGTCTCTCTGAATTCAGTTTATCGGAAAATTCTATTAATAAATATAACATAAACTTGGGCAGCAGGTTTTCCTGGGAAGACTCTTCACGGTGATTCCGGGACTCCCAACGGTCATTCCCGTCCCCTCTGCATGGGGATACTCACCGCACTGACAGCCTTATTCAGAGCCTGAACATAGTTCTCCTGCTCTTGGCATCCCATCCCTTGCTCAAACCAGATTTTACAGTCGGGAGCTTTTGTCATGGTTCCTTAACTTTTGCCAAGTCTTCTGTCTGTGGTTCTACCGAGATATTCCCAGTCAGCAATTCTCATTATGAAAACTATTCTCATTTTGGTTAGTGAGTCGAGTGGTTTACCGGTGGTTTCCTCATCAAGATTTATAGAGTTAGGAACTCAGTCCAGACGATAACAGGACTTGATTCTAGGTTTTATAGAATACCATTTTTTGATAGGCTTGCTAGACATCAACGCTGGCGGAGGGCGACCACAAAGGTTCGCCCCGACTTGATGAAAAATGAGATAAAAACCCTCGATTACATCCGTTCTAAGACCTGAATCCCCAACAGAGATAACCCAGTTTTAAGGGTTCTCGCGCTCAAATCACACAAGACTAAACGAGAGGTTCGTAACGGTTCTTCCACTTGTAACACCGGGCATTTGTCATAAAACTGATTGAATTTCTGACTCAGTTCAAACAAATACTGACAGAGACGATTGGGCAGTAACTCCTGAGCCACGTCATCGAGAATTTCTGCTAAACTCAATAAATGTTTAGCCAGGGTCAATTCCACATCATCGGAGAGTTTTAACTGAATTTCTCCGAGATTTTCAAAGTCAATGGTTCCCTTGCGACTAATGCCTTGAACCCGGACATAGGCATAGAGCAAATAGGGGGCAGTGTTGCCTTGTAACGACAACATTTTGTCATAACTAAAAATGTAGTTACTGGTGCGGTTCTGACTCAAATCGGCGTATTTCACCGAACTCATCCCCACCACTTCCGCCACTTGTTCAATAAACTCGGCAGTTTCCGATCGCCCCTCGGCCTCAATCCGTTGTTGCAAATCCACTCGGGAACGATTCACCGCTTCATCGAGTAAATCCTTGAGGCGCACTGTCTCCCCAGCGCGGGTTTTGAGTTTCTTGCCATCTTCTCCCTGCACTAAACCAAAGGGAACATGAACCGCCTCAACGTCTTCTGGAAGCCAGCCGGCTCGTTGGGCTACTTGAAACACTTGGGCAAAGTGAGTCCCTTGGCCCGCATCGACGACATAGATAATGCGTTTGGCCCCGTCTTCGCGAATGCGATAGCGTAAGGCAGCCAGGTCTGTCGTAGCGTAATTATAGCCGCCGTTGGATTTTTGGATAATTAGGGGTTGAGGGTTTCCATCTTTGTTCTGGTAGCCTTCTAGGAAGACACATTTTGCCCCTTGATCTTCAACGAGTAGGCCACAGTCGTCTAAGTCTTGCACGACTTGGGGGAGTTGGTCGTTATAGAAGGATTCGCCCCGTTCGCTTAGGTTAACATCGAGGCGATCGTAGATTTTCTGAAATTCTCGCCGAGATTGATCACACAGGAGTTTCCAGGCTTGGCGGGTTTCGGGATCTCCTGATTGCAGTTTGACGACGTTGTGGCGGGCGTTGTCTTGAAATTGGGGATCTTCGTCGAAGCGGAGTTTGGCTTTTTTGTAGAAACTCACCAAATCGCCAATGTCCAACGCATCCGCTTGGCTGAGGGCGTCGGGATAGACATCGCGCAGATAGGCAATTAACATCCCAAATTGGGTTCCCCAGTCGCCCACATGGTTGAGACGTAGGACATCGTGACCCTGAAATTCTAGGACACGGGCGATCGCATCGCCGATAATGGTCGATCGCAGATGGCCCACGTGCATCTCTTTGGCGATATTGGGGCTAGAGAAATCTACCACAACTCTCTGTGGGTCAGGGGTTGGGGCAATTCCCAGGCGATCGCTGCCTTGCATCTGTTGCAATTGGCCTTCGACAAACTCCCGCTTCAGTCGCAGGTTAATAAACCCCGGCCCAGCAATTTCGGGCGCGTCACAGAACTCTGAGACATCCAAGGCCTCGACAATCTGGCTGGCGATGGCCCGAGGGTTCTGTTTCAAGGGTTTAGCCAGAGACATGGCCAGATTGGCCTGGTAATCGCCAAACTTGGGGTTATTGGTGGCGGCCAGGAGAGGATCGGTATTGGCGTAATCGTCACCAAAGGCGGCGACGAGGGCTGTACTGAACTGCTGCTGAAGCTGATGGAGAATCGAAGACATGGATGCTATGGATGATGGGCGCGATCGAGGATACCTGAAGGCTGTAGGATTTGTGAATGGCTGTGAGGTTGAGTCTGAGGTTAGGCTTGGGGCGCGTTTAACTGGGCTAGTAGGTCTTCTTGGACCACCTCTCGGGGGCGATCGGAGTCAATCCGCAGCAGCTTATCCTGGGGTTTGTAATAGCCGGTAATGGGGATGGTGCGTTGGTGAAATAGGTCAATTCGTCGTCGTACAATCTGGGGAGCGTCATCGTCGCGCGATCGCTCCAAAGACCGCTGCATCAACACTTCAACTGGTGCATCGAGCCAAATGGCCCAATCGAGCTGTTGGCCCATATCCTGGAGTAAAAAATCCAACTCCTCGGCTTGGAAGGCGGTGCGAGGGTAGCCATCGAGAAGCCAGCCATTGGCGGCGTCGGCTTGATTGAGGCGATCGCGGATAAACTCAATGGCGATCGCATCGGGAACCAACTCCCCCTGTTCCACATAGGGTTTCGCTTTAATCCCCAGAGGGGTGTCAGCGGCGATGGCCTTACGGAAAATCTCCCCTGTGGCAATCCAGGGAATCCCTAGATTCTCACAGAGTAACCGTCCTTGGGTTCCTTTTCCAGCACCAGGTCCTCCTAAAATGACCAATCTCACAAATCCCGTCTCCTCAGTGAAACAATGAACAAAATGAACAAAATGTAGGGGATGATGTCATCTCTCGATTTCCCCCTCCTCAGTATAGAGGAGGTCTCGGCCCGGTGGCGATCGCCCCGATCAGCCTTAGACCCTGACTCGTGAGATTAGCGTCAGCCAAACCCGGCCCAATCTCTCACAAAATAGGGTAGGGTGAAAAGCTGACATTCAACCCATTGTCCTCTAACCCCTGTCTTCTAACTCCACCTGTACCGATTGTGATTAAAAACGACACTTGGATCGCCCAAATGGCTGAACAAGGGATGATTTCCCCCTTTGAGCCGCAACAAGTCCGCCGCGTCGGAGATCTGCCGGTGATTTCCTACGGCTTAAGCAGTTTTGGCTATGATATTCGCCTCTCTCCGGCGGAGTTTCGGATTTTTCGTCACATTCCTGGAACCGTCGTCGATCCTAAAAACTTCAACCCCGATAATTTAGAACCCACCCGTCTCTGTGAGGATGACAATGGCTCCTATTTCATTCTCCCGGCTCATTCCTACGGCTTAGGGGTTGCCCTAGAACGCTTAGATATTCCCAGTACCATCACCGTGATCTGTATCGGCAAAAGCACCTATGCTAGAGCCGGAATTATTGCCAATCTCACCCCCGCTGAAGCGGCTTGGAAGGGTCATTTAACCCTAGAATTTTCCAATTCATCTAGTGCTGATTGTCGTCTTTACGCCAACGAAGGCATTGTCCAATTGCTATTCCTCGAAGGGGAACCCTGTTCAGTCAGTTATCACGATCGCCAAGGCAAATATCAAGATCAAGATGAACGAGTGACCCTAGCCCGAGTTTAAATCTCCCCTGGGGGTATCCTCGTCTGGATGCCCTCGCCTACTCTTAATCCCTATCTTAATCCCTATCTTAATCCCTATCTTAATCCCCATTTTAACTATATCTAAATTCCCCATGATTCACTCACAATAACCTGATCTCGTCCTCCCTTCTTCGCTCGGTATAATGCCTCATCAGCGGCTCGTAATAGACTCGCCCGAGTTACACCATGCTCGGGAAAACAAGCCACACCCAACGATAAGGTAACATTTGGCAACACTTCCCTCTTATAATTGAGTTTCAGCTCCCGAATCCGCTGACAGACTTCCTCCGCTCGGCGAGCCGTTGCGGCTAAGGATGACTCGGGTAATAAGAGGGTCATTTCCTCGCCCCCATAGCGACAGGCAATATCCGAACCCCGAACGCTACGACTCAGCAATTGCCCCACCTGTTGCAGCACAAAATCTCCGGCATCATGACCATAGGTATCATTAAACCGTTTAAAATGGTCAATGTCTAACATAATCACGCCAATTCCATGATCGTTACGACTGGCTCGTTGGATTTCTTGGTCAAAAAACTCATCAAGATAGCGTCGGTTAAATAAACCCGTTAACGGATCACGGATACTTTGCTGTTGTAGAGTTTCTCGGAGTTGTAAGTTGGCGATCGCCATTGAGACTTGCTCGGCAACTGTTCGCGCCAATTGCTGTTCAATTAGCGAGATTTCGGCTTTATTATTACTGTTCAAGTAAAGTAAACCCAAGGTTTCTCCCTGAGCAATCATCGGGACACATAGGGTTGAAAATTCTTGCAGATTTCCATATACATGATGGCATTTTAACCCTTGTAAGCTCTGATCAACATGATGAACTGCACCGCGTCGTAACGCCCAGCAATCTTGGGGTGTAAACTGATCGATTGACTGTAATTGACGACCCCATATCGCAACACGGCTCACTTGATTACGAGAGTTGTTTGCCATGAAAATTGCCCCAGAACAGTTTGGGAATAAAGGTTCAACAAAACTACTAATGGCTAAACAAGCTTCCTCAACCGTTAAACAAGCCTGAAGAAAATCACTCACCTCATTCAGGATTTTCATTTCCTGATTCCGCCGTTCTAAGTCTTTCAGACGTTCTTCTAACTCTCGATTGAGCTGTTGCAGTTGTTGTTCAGATGTTTTGGCTGTGGTGACATCACGGAAGGTGACTACAAAGCCATCACCAAGTTTCACGGCAATGTTTTCAAACCAATGGTCCATTCTTTCATGGTTATACCGAAATTGCCGAGTCAACGTCGCCCCCGATTCAACGACTTGCACATAGTCATCAAACAGTCCTTCGTCCCGATTTCCTGGCATTTCGACGAGTAATCGACGACCAATTAACTCCTCTTTTGAGCGTTGCACCATGTCACAGGCGGCTTGGTTACTTAAGAGCCATTCAAAGTCAATAATTCGACCCTGTTCATCGCGAACAGAACGAAACGCCATCATTCCATCGAGAGAACTATCTAAGACACCCCTTAACTGCATCTGGGAGGTTTCAAGGGCTTCTTGATATTCAATCATTTGCGTCATATCTGTGAGTAAGCCAATAGACCCACAGGGATGTCCTGCTGAGTTATAATGGGTTGTTGCTGATACTCGCGCCCAGAGGATTGAGCCATCTTTGCGTCGGAATTTGGAGAGATGAATTTCAGAACGCCCTTGATTAAGCTGTTGTAAACGTTCTTGGGCAATTTCTTGGTTTTCAGCATCTATAAAGTTGAGAAAGGATTGATGTAAAATCTCATCTTCGGAATATCCGAGCATTTCCAGTAATTTCGGATTGACAAAGGTTGTCTCGCCTTTGTGATTGACAACCCAAATTCCCTCTTCACTATTTTCGACAATTGCCCGATAGTTTCTTTCGCTGTCTTTTAGAGCGATTTCTGTTTCTTTCAGGTTGGTAATATCTAAGTTACTGCCAACAATTCGTACCACCTGACCTGATGATTCTTTGACGGCGATCGCCCGACAATACATATAGCGAATCGAACCATCCTTATGGATAAAGCGAATTGTTTTTATAAATTCATTAATTTTCCCAGTTTTATAATCTTCTAAAAGTTTTGAAACCTCCTCTAACTCCTCTGGAACAATCACCCCGCGCCAGGTATTTTCAGAATTGTCAAGTTCTTGATCTTGATACCCCAACATTTCTTTCCAATGGGGAGAATAATAAAACCTGTTGCTGCGATAGTCAATTTCCCAGAAGCCTTCTGAGGCGGCTTGAATGACCAACTCAAGCTGTTCTTTGAGCTGCTTAAGTTCGAGTTCATACTGTTTGCGATCGCTGATATCTTCAACTACATAGGAAAATCGGGGATATTGCTGAGGCGACAAACCCAGAAATGAGACAATCGCTAAAAACCAATAGGTTTTATCATCCGCCTGATACTGATATTCAAACTGAATTGGACGCTGTTCAGCTTCAGCTTGACGATAGCGGCTTAACCAAAGTTGGAAAATCTCTGAGGAGGGTCGAATATCGGCAACTCCAGTTTGACATGAATGCCCTAAAATCGGGCTAATTTCTTCAAATAAAACGGACAGACTCGCATGATTGTAAGAAATCATGTTGATGTCATCATCAACTAATTCCTCCACTCCCATCAATAATGGGCAGGAATTATAAAAACTGCGTAAAATTGCTGATTGCTCTTCAATGGTTTTTTGGATTTTTTCTTGCTGTCGTTGAGCTTTTTCTAAACGCCACTGTTGACGTTCCCAGCTTTCAGAGCGATCCTCAGTTGATGGTTGATAATGGCTAAGACGTTGTTTATCGCTTGTTTTTGATTTTTTCTGATTGTTGATATCGACATATTTTTCCAGTTCAAGAGCCTGCTGAATCCCTTGGCTGACATGACAGCCAATCAGTTTAAGTCCCTCTACTTCAAAAAATTGCCATTGGCGAAAAGAAGCATAATGCTGGACAATTAAAAGTCCCCAAAATTCCTGATTTACAATCAAGGAAACAACCAGATTCTTAGGGATCTGATTTCCAGGAGCAAGACAGCAGGGTGGAGGATTAAATGTCCTGTAATCGTTTAACAACAATACTTCGGGTTCAGAAGTACGACCAGACCAATCGAGATCTAAGGTTGGCGTATCCAGACACCGCTGTAGCCTTAACCATTGACGAGATGCACTCGCTTCAGCGATAATCTGACTCGATTGAGGGCGATCGCCACGAGACACAAAAACCGCATCAGGATGCAATAACGCATAAACTTCATCAACCGCCCGCTGAAGCAGTTCACTGAGTACTAATGACTCGCGAATGGTTAAAATGGAGGTCGCCAGATTCCTTTGCCACAGTGCAAGTGTTTGGGCGTCAAAAGAGTCTCCACAGAACGACAATGATGGTAGTTGAGTTTGACCACTAGGATGATTAGGAATTGACAGGTTCATGTTAGCTGATATTGATTGCACCTCCTTAGAGTCTCGTCGTCCTGAAAGGGTGAAATTTCTCTAACTTATCCGCTCTCTACCCTGGGAAAGAACGGTTGTCAGGTCATATAACTCTAATATATTATCAGGCAGTTTTGATGGTCATTATATCATGTAAAGTTGTAAGCTATTGACCAACTTCACTAAATCTTTAAACTTTAAGATCGTGAAGCGATTAAGCCCTCGGTCTTGGGCGATCGCCCAGGACCTCCACCGGTAACGCCTTCCCTCGCCCCTGATTGGTCGGTTGCTGACATCAGCCCAGAAAAGACTATAGAAACGTGACGTACTCGAAATAAAAGAATCTTTTATAGTCTGGTTTTAAAGCATTTACAATGTCCTATTTTGTATGACATAGCGAACAAAAAGCGAACAAAAAAGGGTACAAGTCTGCGTCACAGAGAATGCACCCTATTCGGTCAATCGGCCTGGTCACGTCATTGGGGCCTTACTTCTTGTTTCCTTTAGAATTGAGTTCCTTTTCGGCTTTAATGGCTCCATTGGACATCACCAAGCCACTGCCAACCAAAATGGCGATCGCAAAGCCAACCACTACCCAATCCATCCAAGCGGGAACTTCCATGTTTCTCTCCTGTCCTGCGGTCTACACCTGAGAGCTTATCGCATTTTCACAGAGACTTCAGGAGAGTCCCTCGCAGCAGACCCCAATTTCGAGCTACAATCTGAAAAGACTTAAAGAAAGTTAACGATTTAGTTAAAGCAAGCGAAAACATCCGTGGAATCGTCTCAAGCCAACGCCGACCGCTCCTTTCAATTCGACAGTATCGAAGACGCCCTCGCCGACCTGCGTGACGGAAAGTGTGTCGTCGTCGTCGACGATGAAAATCGTGAAAACGAAGGAGATGTCATCTGTACCGCCGAAGCCGTCACCGGCGAACTGATCAACTTCATGGCCGTCGAAGCCCGAGGGCTAATCTGTCTGGCCATGACCAAAGAGCGGTTAGATGAACTCGATCTACCGCTGATGGTCACCAGCAACACCGAAGCCAATCAAACCGCCTTCACCGTCAGTATCGATGCGGCCCCGGAACTGGGCGTCACGACGGGAATTTCGGCAGAAGATCGCGCCCGCACTATTCGCGCCGCCGTTGACCCCAACACCCAACCCAAAGACCTGCGCCGTCCTGGCCATATCTTTCCCCTACGCGCCCAGAAAGGGGGAGTCCTCAAACGAGCCGGTCATACGGAAGCGGGAGTCGATTTAGCCCGTCTCGCGGGACGTTACCCCGCCGGCGTCATCTGTGAAATCCAGAACCCCGACGGAACCATGGCGCGACTCCCAGAACTGATTGAATACGCCAAAGTTCATCGCCTAAAACTAATCAGTATCGCCGATCTGATTAGCTATCGCCTGCAAAACGAGCGCTTTATCACCCGAGAAACCATCGCCGCCCTTCCGTCGGAATTTGGTAACTTCCAGGTCTATGCCTATCGTAACCAGATGGATAACACCGAGCATCTGGCCATTGTCAAGGGCGATCCGAGCCGTTTTGGCGATCGCCCTGTCTTAGTGCGCGTCCATTCCGAATGTCTCACCGGCGACGCCCTCGGGTCCCTACGTTGTGACTGTCGCCTCCAACTCCAGGCCGCCCTCAAAACCATTGAACAACGGGGCGAAGGGGTAGTCCTCTATTTGCGCCAAGAAGGACGGGGAATTGGGCTAATTAACAAGCTCAAAGCCTATTCCTTGCAAGACATGGGACTCGATACCGTCGAAGCCAACGAACGCCTCGGCTTCCCCCCAGATTTGCGCAATTACGGCGTTGGGGCGCAAATGCTCAATGACCTAGGCGTGCGCCAAATTCGCCTGATTACCAACAATCCTCGTAAAATCGCCGGACTGCGGGGCTATGGTATCGAAGTGGTCGATCGCGTCCCCCTCCTCATCGAAGCCAACGACTATAACTCCGTCTATCTGGCCACTAAAGCCAAAAAACTCGGTCATCTGTTGCTGCAAACCTATCTAGCCACCGTGGCTCTGCAACTTCGGCAGCCATCCCTAACCAGTGAGGCGCGATCGCAGCTTCTCAAAGACCTACAAGACCTGGCCCGAGAGCATCATCTCCTGTTGCAAGAAGAAACCCGGCCCGTGACCGTGGCTCTGTTTGGCCCCTCGGCGTTGACCTTCCATATCGGCTTTGATCAAGCCAATCTGGCTAAACCCAACTGGTACGATGACCCCGATCATCCCTATGTCAAAGCCTTAGTGTCGATCCTCGATCACCTCAGCACCTGGGAGGCGATCGCGTCCCTTGAATTTCTCATCGCCAATGGCCAAGATCCCATGACGAGCCTCAAAGGGAAACTGGCCCGGCGCAACCTGGCCCCCGGAGAATTTCCCTCAGCCATCTGCGCCGACTGGGCCACCCAGAACATCTATCGCGTGCAGCCAGACCACCTGACCTAACTCGGTCAGATGCGCTCTAGGCTTTGGCTTCCACCATTTCGATGATATTCCCCTGAAGGTCTTTTAAGAGGAAATTCAGGGGTTTTTCACTGCGGATCTTATATTTCGCTCCCTGACGTTGGGCCTGTAACAGCACTTCTTCGAGACAGTCACGATCAAAACAGACATGACGTTGGCGATTCTGTCGCCCTAGACTGGCCCCGGCGATGACATGCAATTGGGCATTCTTTTTCAGTTGATACCACAACCCTTCGGGTTCAGCAGTCGGGCGCGAGGGACCAAAGTCTGCCGACAAATAAAGCGGATCAACTGCTGCTGCACCCAGGGTTTGATCATAGTTGTAATAGTAATGGAGGGGAACTTCCGCCGCCGGGAGTCGTAGCTCACCTTCATAAAACTGCTGGGCGATCGCCAGATCCGAAACCATCACTGTATGCACCTTCGGGGCGCTCGTGAGAAACATCCACATGGCGACGGCATAGGCCCCCAACAACATCACCATAATGCCCTGAGTCGAAAACAGGGTATCCATTAACGGTAGGGCAGCAAACAGACTCGGGGAAATCAGTACACTCAAAACAAGTTCAACCATAGATGTATGCGAATCGGGGCAACTCTCCCGCTTAACTTGGCGAATTTCTCTCTATAGTTTAGCCAATTGCTGAAAATAGGTGAACTCGCCGGCCCCTAAAATGAGTCAAGGCAGGCCCGGTTCCCCTGAATTTGGGCCGTGGGATTTGGGAGCGCCAGTCTGCTAAGAGGAGATATATTGAACCCCTCTCATGCAAAGGATTTCCTCGGTTGATAAGGGGCAATAGTACAGGCCGATGGCCATCGCTGGACTTCGTCCCTTTCGCTGATGTCGCGAGAACCCCCGCGCTGTAAAACCAGGTGGATTTGACACTCCCGCCGTTAAATCAAAGATTATAACGGGGGATTCTTGCTTCATCAGGTTTGTCTAGCCCCAGAGCATTTTTGCCCCGAAACCCCGTCC